>CAWVWD010000006.1:0-22926 GCA_963933585.1 uncultured Saprospiraceae bacterium | reverse complement strand
TTATTTAAGAAAATTATAATTCAATAGAATGTTTAATAATCACACACATCATCATCATTTTCAGGTTTCTATTCCGATAGATGATGTAATTGCTATGTGATAATTTGAAAATAAATTATTTAATTCAAAGCGGTTTGTCGTCCAACGACAAGCCGCTTTTTTTTGTTTAAAAAGTAATCAATATGCGTTTAAAAATTGCAATTCAGAAATCGGGAAGACTAAGCGACAAATCAAAGGCTTTACTCCGAGAGTGTGGCATCAAAATTAATAATGGAAAAAACCAATTAATGGCTTGTTCTTCTAACTTTCCAATAGATTTTCTCTTTTTACGTGATGACGATATCCCACAATATGTCGAAGATGGCGTTTCGGATTTGGGTATTATTGGCGAGAATGTTTGGCTTGAAAAAGGTAAGAAAGTTGATATTATTAAAAAGCTTGGTTTTTCGAAATGCAGAATGTGTCTAGCCGTTCCAAAATCTACTAATTATAAGCATTTAGACTTTTTTAACAATAAAAACATTGCTACTTCTTATCCGATTATTTTACGCAAATACTTGACTGAAAATAATATCAAAGCTGAAATTCACGAAATCAGCGGATCTGTTGAAATTGCTCCAAATATTGGTTTGGCAGAAGGAATTTTTGATATCGTTAGTACGGGAAGTACGTTGATGATGAACGGTTTAAAGGAAGTTCAAACCGTTTTAAAATCGGAAGCTATTTTGATTGCAAACCAAAATCTAAGTACCGAAAAACAAACTTTATTAGACGAGTTATTATTCAGGATTGAATCTGTTCAACGGGCAAAGAATAGCAAATATGTGGTTCTTAATGCTCCAAATGATAAAGTTGAACTTATTTCAAATATTCTTCCAGGCATGAAAAGTCCAACCATTGTCCCACTTCAACAAGAAGGTTGGTCAGCCCTACATTCTGTTATCAGCGAAGATCAATTTTGGGAAATTATCGGTAAACTAAAAACTGCTGGAGCGGAAGGAATATTAGTCACGCCAATCGAAAAAATGGTTTTTTAAGTATCAAACCAATACGGTTTCTAACGAACAAAAATGAAGACATACAAATATCCAACTAGAGAAAATTGGTCCGAAATTTTAAAACGACCAACACTTGATTTATCTGATTTAGAACCATTGGTCAATGATATTTTAAATCAAGTAAAAACGGAAGGCGACGAAGCTATTCAACGTTTTACCAAAAAATTCGATAACGTACAAATAACTGATTTTGAAGTTTCTAAATCAGAAATTGAAGCTGCAGAAGGTCAAGTTTCAAACGAATTAAAGATAGCGATTCAAACTGCAAAAGCAAATATTACGACTTTCCACGCTGCTCAAAAGTCAGAAACATTAGAAGTTGAAACAATGCCCGGCGTAAAATGCTGGCGAAAATCAATAGCAATTCAGAAAGTAGGCTTATACATTCCTGGCGGAACAGCACCGCTTTTTTCTACTGTTTTGATGTTAGCAGTTCCTGCGAATTTGGCTGGCTGCAAAGAAATTGTTTTATGTGCTCCACCACAAAAAGATGGTAAAATTCACCCTGCAGTTCTCTACACCGCCAACCTTTGTGGTGTGTCGAAAATCTACAAAATCGGTGGTGTTCAAGCTATCGGAGCAATGGCTTTCGGAACAGAAACTGTCCCAAAAGTCCAAAAGATTTTTGGCCCGGGAAACCAATTTGTCACGGTTGCCAAACAATTAATTAGTAAATCAGGAATTGCGATTGATATGCCTGCGGGTCCTTCGGAGGTTTTGGTTGTTGCAGATGAAACTGCAAATCCTGCGTTTGTCGCTGCCGATTTGTTGTCACAAGCTGAACATGGCGAAGATTCACAAGTCGTTTTAGTCGCTTTCGAGGCCGATTTTATTAATAATGTCCAAACGGAAATTAATAAACAATTAGCAAATCTACCTCGTCAGGCAATTGCAAAAAAATCATTAGAAAATAGCGTTTCAATCATTGCGAAAAGTCGTGAGGAAGCAATAGATATTACTAATGAATATGCTCCTGAGCATTTAATTATTGCTGTGAAAAATGCCCTTGACTTTACCAATGAAATCATAAATGCAGGTTCTATTTTTATCGGAAATTACACACCCGAAGCTGTCGGAGATTACGCCTCCGGAACAAATCACACGCTGCCCACAAATGGTTTTGCAACCGCTTTCAGTGGTGTTTCGGTGGATGCTTTTGTTAAAAAAATAACCTATCAAGAAATCACAAAAATCGGTATTCAAAATATTGGAAAAACAGTAGAATTGATGGCAGAAGCGGAGGAACTAATGGGACATAAAATGGCGGTAACAATCAGACTTCAACAGCTGAAACTTTAAAATGTCCGTCATTGCGGCGAATGCCGCAATCCTGTGAAGGCACCGAAACTAAGGTTCAGAATGAATAAAATCAAAAAATAGCTTTTCGAGTATTGAGCCGTTGCCTTGAAAGGATTGGAGAAGGATTGCGTAAAGGTTAAACATGAACAATAATTTTATAGATATGAATATCAATAATTTAATACGCCAAAATATAAAAAAACTCGCTCCTTATGCTTCCGCTCGACACGAGTTTACAGGCAAAGCGAGTATATTTTTGGATGCCAATGAAAACCCATTTGATACTGGCTTTAATCGTTACCCCGACCCTTTGCAACACGGTGTAAAACAAGAGATTAGTAAACTTAGAAATATAGCCCCAGAAAATATATTTCTAGGCAATGGGAGCGATGAAGCAATTGATTTATTGATGCGAATTTTTTGTGAACCTCGAATTGATGAAATCATGATTTTACCGCCAACTTATGGCATGTATAAAGTATCGGCTTCGATTGCCGATATTGGTATAAAGACGGTAGAATTAATCGCTGATTTTCAGCCGAATGTGGATGAAATTTTGGCAAAATCCGATGAGAAAACAAAGCTATTGTTTTTGTGTACTCCTAATAATCCAACTGGTAATAGTTTTGACTTAGAAACGGTGAAATACTTGGTCAAACAC
The DNA here is from genome assembly GCA_963933585.1 of uncultured Saprospiraceae bacterium. Taxonomy (GTDB): domain Bacteria; phylum Bacteroidota; class Bacteroidia; order Chitinophagales; family Saprospiraceae; genus CAWVWD01. Next base: position 19,908 of record CAWVWD010000006.1, on the reverse strand, counting down.
TTCAAGGGAATTGTCGTCATTGATGAAGCATATATCGATTTTGCAGCACAGAAAAGTTGCATTCAATGGATTCATAAATATCCAAACTTGGTGATTTTACAGACGTTTTCAAAGGCCTGGGGATTAGCAGGAATTCGGCTCGGAATGGCGTTTGCTTCCATTGAAATTATCAACCTTTTGAATAAAGTGAAGCCCCCTTATAATATCAATCAATTGACACAAAAAGTCGCTTTAGAAGCACTTAAAAATCAAGGAAAAACGCTGACCTATATTGAAGAAATACTGAACGAAAGAACGATTTTACAAACAGCTTTATCGCAATTAAAAATTGTTGTCAAAATATATCCAACTGATGCGAATTTCATCTTAGTACGGTTTGAAAACCCGCAAAAAGTATATGATTTTTTAGTATCTAAAGGCATTATTATTCGAGACCGTTCAAACGTGATTTTATGTGAGGATTGTTTGCGGATTACCGTTGGAACGAAAGGAGAAAATAATATTTTATTAAATAGTTTAAATGAATTTGAATACCGTTAAAAATCGATGCGGTTTTGAAAACCTCATCAATTTGAAAATCACAAAAGATAAAAAATATGCAGAAAGTATTATTAATTGATCGTGATGGAACGCTTTGCGTTGAGCCCCCGATAACGGAGCAAGTCGATAGTTTTGAAGTCTTGGAGTTTTTGCCAAATGTGTTTCAATATTTGGCAAAAGTCGTTCAAGAGTTAGATTTTAGATTGGTGATGATTACGAATCAAGATGGTTTAGGAACGGATAGTTTTCCTGAAGACACGTTTTGGAATGTTCAAAATTTTATCATTAAATCTTTTGAAAATGAAGGCATTACGTTTGATGATGTTTTTATTGATAAAACATTCGCACACGAAAACGCACCGACTCGAAAACCTAATACTGGACTTTTAGGAAAATATATCGAAGGTGATTATGATCTAAAAAATTCATTTGTAATTGGGGATAGATTGTCGGATATCGAATTGGCGAAAAACTTAGGTGGAAAAGGGATTTTGATTAGTAATGATTCAAGTATCAAAACTGATAATTTGACGGAATATTGTGGATTAGTTACTACGGACTGGAAATCGATTTATGAGTATTTAAAGTTAAAAGATAGAACGGCAGAAGTTCGTCGAACGACGAAAGAAACGGACATTTTTATCCATGTGAATTTGGACGGAAAAGGTATTGGAGATTGTGCTACTGGCTTGGCATTTTTTGACCATATGCTTGACCAAATTGCTCGTCATTCAGGTATTGATTTGACGGTAAAAGTGAAGGGTGATTTGGAAGTAGACGAACATCACACGATTGAAGACACCGCAATTGCATTGGGCGAAGTTTTTCACGCAGCTTTGGGCAGCAAACGTGGGATTGAACGCTACGGTTTTTGTTTGCCAATGGATGATTGTTTGGCACAAGTTGCCTTGGATTTTGGTGGACGAAATTGGTTGGTTTGGAAAGCGAAATTTAAGCGGGAAAAGATTGGTGATTTACCAACAGAAATGTTTTTTCACTTTTTCAAATCGTTTACCGATGCTGCCAAATGTAATTTGAATATCAATGCAAAAGGTAAAAATGAACACCACAAAATCGAAGCAATTTTTAAGGCATTTGCTAAAGCGATAAAAATGGCGATAAAACGAGACGCAAATTCAGATATTTTGCCGACGACGAAAGGCGTTTTATAGTTGTGTTGACGTGTTGATGTTATTATAAATCAAAATCGTTATTAAAATAGAATTTCTATTCTAATAACAATTTCAGACTACTTCTTTATTGAACCTCAACACCTCAACACCTCAACAAATCAAAGAATGATAGCGATTATAGATTATAATGCTGGAAATGTTCAGTCGGTCATTTTTGCCTTAAAACGCTTGGGCGTAGAGGCGGTTTTGACGAAAGATATGGACATGATACGACAAGCGGATAAGGTGATTTTTCCTGGCGTTGGTGAAGCGAGTACGACGATGAAATACTTGCAAGAACTCGGTTTGGATAAACTCATTCCGACTTTGACGCAGCCCGTTTTGGGGATTTGTTTGGGTTTGCAATTACTTTGTGAGTATTCGGAAGAAGGTCATACGAAATGTTTGGGTATTTTTCCACAAAAAGTCGTCAAATTCGAGCCAAAACTGAAAGTACCACACGTTGGTTGGAATACAATTTTTGATTTGAAAAATGGAATTTTTAATCCAGCTTTGGAAAATGAATATGTGTATTTTGTCCATAGTTTTTATGCAGAATTAAGCGAATTTACGGCGGCAACGACGGATTATATCGTACCGTTTAGTGCGGCTCTGCAAAAGGATAATTTTTATGCGACACAGTTTCATGTAGAGAAATCAGGAAGTGTTGGGGAGCGAATTTTGAAGAATTTTATAAAGATGTCTTGATATATTGACGTATTGATGTTATGGAAAACATCGGCACGTCAACACGTCAATACATCAACACAATCAAATAAAAAAATGAAAGTAATACCTGCAATCGACTTGATAGACGGTAAATGTGTCCGCTTATCGCAAGGCGATTATAACACAAAAAAAATATATAATAAAGATCCATTAGAAGTAGCTAAAGACTTTGAAAGCATTGGTATTACTAATTTACATTTAGTAGATTTGGATGGCGCAAAAGCTCGACATATCGTAAATCATGAGGTTTTAAAAACGATTTCGAGTAATACAAATTTGAATATTGACTTTGGTGGCGGCATCAAGAGTGATATGGATATTGAATTGGCATTTGCTTCAGGCGCGAAACAAATCACGGCTGGAACGGTAGCGGTGAATAATAAATCAATGGTTCTTAACTGGCTAAAAAAATATTCGGCAGAGAAAATTATTCTTGGTGCAGATGTGAAAGATGGTAAAATTGCGATTCAAGGTTGGCAATCAAAAACGACAATTTCACTTTGGGATTTTTTGGATTATTATACCCAAGAAGGTATCAAATATGTGATTTGTACGGATATTTCAAAAGATGGCATGTTGGCTGGAAGTTCGGTAGAATTGTATGCCGACATTTTAAAAAAACACCCTCAGTTGAAGTTGATTGCTTCGGGTGGCGTTTCTTCGATTTCAGAAATGAAGGAATTAGAAAGAATGGGACTTTATGGAGCGATTGTCGGGAAGGCGATTTATGAAAATAAGATTCATTTAGAAGATTTGAAAGCTTTTATTAAATCGTAATTTTCTTTGAACCACAAAAAGCACAACAAAAAAAGCACTTCACAAAAGAATAATAGTTTTTTTATGAAATTATTTTGTGGGTTTTGTACTTTTTGTAGTTCGAAATTTTCTAAGAAATGTTAGCAAAAAGAATAATTCCGTGTTTGGATATTAAGGACGGAAGAACAGTAAAAGGCGTGAATTTCGTACAATTGCGAGATGCTGGTGATCCAGTGGAATTAGCAAAAAAATATGCGGAAACTGGAGCGGATGAAGTTGTTTTTTTAGATATTACGGCAACTAATGAAAAGCGGAAAACATTGTCGAAACTGGCTAAAGATGTAGCGGAACAATTGAATATTCCGTTTACGATTGGCGGTGGAATTAGCTCGGTGGAAGACGTGGAAATTTTGTTGGCTTGTGGAGCGGATAAGATTGCGGTAAACTCAGCTGCAGTCAAAAACCCTCAATTAATTAATGATTTAGCATTGGCGTTTGGTTCGCAATGTGTCGTCGTGGCGGTTGATGCAAAATTAGTTGATAAGGAATGGATTGTGCATTTAGGCGGCGGACGTATTCCGACGGAAAGACGATTATTAGAATGGGTTTTGGAAGCAGAAAATCGTGGTGCCGGAGAGATTTTATTTACATCGATGAATCACGATGGGACGAAGGCTGGTTTTGCAAATAAGGCTTTGGCGATGATTTCTGAAAAGCTATCTATTCCTGTCATTGCGTCTGGCGGAGCTGGGTCTATGGCGGATTTTTATGATACGTTTACAGAAGGAAAAGCGGATGCTGGTTTGGCGGCAAGTATTTTCCACTTTGGGGAAGTTGAGATTTTGGAATTGAAGGAATATTTGAAAGAGAAAGGGGTAATTGTTCGGATTTAAAAAATGAACGAATTTCGAAATAAGTCCTCAATGACAGCAGTATTTGAGGTTTTAAATTAGTAGCTTTTGAAAATTAAGTTCTTACGGTAGGGAGATTCTGAAGTGAGTTTAGAATGATGGTATTTATAAGAAAAAATAGAAAAAATGAAGAATTTAAACTACGATAAATTAAATGGTTTATTGCCAGCGATTATTCAGGATGCGAAAACGAATGTCGTTTTAATGCTCGGTTTTATGAATGAAGCGGCATTAGAAAAAACGCAGCAAGAAGGGAAAGTGACGTTTTTTAGTCGGACAAAAAATCGACTTTGGACGAAGGGCGAAACCTCTGGAAATTTCTTGAATGTTGTCGATATTCGGTCAGATTGTGATGATGATACTTTATTGATAAAAGTGAATCCTATCGGTGGCGTTTGTCATACGGGAAGCGATACTTGTTTTAATGAAATCAATCGAGATGATGCGTTTTTGTATGAATTAGAACGGATTATTTTGGATAGAAAAAATAATCCTGACGATGAATCTTATACGGCTTCGTTATTCAAAAAAGGGATTAATAAAATCGCTCAAAAAGTGGGGGAAGAAGCGGTCGAAATCGTGATTGAAGCGAAGGATGATAATAAGGATTTATTTTTGAATGAAGCGGCTGATTTATTGTATCATTTGGAAGTACTTTTAGCCGCTAAAGATGTAAAATTGCAGGAAGTTGTGGAAATTTTGAGGGTACGAAATAATAAATAAAAATAAATAAAAGTGTCGACATCGCTCTAACGTGATAAATTCGCCGAAAATACCGATGACACCAAAATAAACCGATTCTTATCTAACGCATAAATTCAAACCCTCACTTTGAGTAAGGGTTTGGATAAAGCATCTAATATTTAATCGTCTATCTCCAATTTAGCTTCCGCCAATTCTGACCAGGCGTGCTTATCTCCTATTTTTTGAGCGATTTCGATGCCTTCCTTATACGTTTTCAAAGCACCTTCTACGTCTTTTAATGCTTCTTGTAACTTGCCTAAATGATAATATGTTCCGACGTAATCTGGGTCTTTTGTTCTAATATCATTATAATAATGTAATGCTTTTTCGGCATCATTAAGTTGTTCGTATTCCTTTGCCAATGCAAACTTCACGAAAGAATCGTTTGGCATTTGTTCTAAGAATTGTTGTAATTGCTGTAATCTTTCCATGACTTATTTATTATATTTTTCTAATTATAATTGAATGTATTCGCAATACACACATCCATGCGTATCTATGGCGAAATTACGAAATAGGATGATAATCGTTCCTGATATTGAAAAATCTATCTCTTAATAAAATCATTCCATTGTAGTTTTAGTTTATCAAAAAATCAAATAAAACTAATATTATGGTCAATTTCAAAGTGAGGAATGAAATACAAATAACTTTAGGTTTTTGACTCCTCTTTATTACCCTTGACTTTATTAAAAATACTGGTCACAACTATGACGTAAATGAAAATGGTTTAGCATAGCTAAACCATTTTTCTACCAACTAGCAATTATTTTTCGCTATAATCCAAAACAGTTTGCCAAACTCTAAAGACATTTTTATAGCATATTTTTTCAATATCCTCTTTCGTATAACCCCGTTTCAATAAAACATAAATCAAGTTTGGATATTGCGAAACATCTTTCAAGCCAGTTGGTAAACTATCACCAACGCCATCAAAATCAGAGCCCAAACCAACGTGATCAATTCCTGCCAAAGCCACCACATGATCAATATGATTCGCAACCATTTCTACATCGGAAAATAATTTCGGATTATCTTTTTTGAATTTTTCAATGATTGATTTAGCGGCTTCATCTTTATGCTCTAAACCTTTTCCCGTCAGAATCGAATCCAAAGAGTTCCGTAAGGCATCGTTTTGTTCGCCAATTGTTGCATCTAAAAATGACGAACCAAAATTGATTTGAATTACACCGCCATTCGTTTTCATTTTACGAATCATATCGTCATCCATATTTCGTTCAAAATATGGTGTATATTTCCGACAAGACGAGTGTGACGCAATCACAGGCACTTTTGTCAATTCAATTACTTGATAAAATGTTTCGTCCGAGACGTGAGAAATATCGACCATAATTCCAACTCGGTTCATCTCTTCCACCACTTTTTTTCCGTAAGGACTTAACCCTTTCCACGTTCTCTTTTCATCATAAGACGAATCACAAATTTGATTATCCTTAGAATGTGTCAAAGTAATATAACTGATTCCTCGCTTTCTAAAATACGTCAAATTCGCCAAATCATCACCAATCGGCGCTCCATTTTCCATTCCCATTGGCAATGAAATTATTCCTTTTTCAAAAAAGTTACGGACATCTTCCGGCGTATAAGCGATTCCGAATTTATCTGGATAAGCTGCTGCAATATCTTTCACCATCGTGATTAAAGTATCAGCTAGTTCTTTCGCTCCGCCTTCTTCTTGAAGCCTTGCAGGAATATAAATCGACATAAATGGCGCATCCAATCCACCTTTTTTTGCTCGAACATAATCAAAATCACCCTTATCCGTTTCTATCGGAATTCCAATATATTCCTTTTCTAATCTAAAATTTTGAACTCTCAATCGGTACGGCAAATCTACGTGACCATCTGTGATAATATAATCATGTGCTAACTTATCCGCTAATTTATGTAGACTTTCATCCGAGTTTTGAGCAACACAACTCGATAATAAGATTATTATAACAAGTAATTGTAAAATTTTCATGTTTTGAATTTTGTAGTTTTAAAACTTCGTAGTTAAAAATGAAAGACCTTCATTATTCCAATAAAAATTAAAATAATCTGAAAGGTTAATCACATTGTTAGACAAAATAAACATTTTTTTAAGGAATCAATTAAAGGTTAAAGATTATGAATCATCACCATAACGGTCAAACCACTAAAATCTTAAACCTTCCTTTCTAAAAACAAAAAAATCCATCACACTAAATGAATAGTATGATGGATTCTTATATTTAAAGTCGTTTTTGTTTAACAATACTTACGGTTCAACTTGTTTATCTTCTTTTGCTAATACCAACCACATTTTACCGTAGTGTTTCATGTATCGAGCTTTTTTCAAGGCCGCATCTCCAGTTCCACAATAATAATCAATGTGCATTCCTTTGATAAAACTTCCAGTATCTTGAGCAAAAAGTAATTTATATTCGTGCCGAATAAATTTTCCTCTACTGTCAATAATCGGTACGCCTGATAGTAAACAACTTCCGTAAGGAATATAACGTGGATCAACTGCAATCGAATATTCAGGAGTTAAAGGAACGCCTGTCGAACCTTTCGGGAAACCCGTGTAAGCTAAAAAAACATTTCGATGTGTAGCCGTATCACCTGCCGGTAAGGCAGCGTGTTGAATCACTTGTGGCTGATAACTGATCAACTCTTGACTTCCATCGGGATATTGAACGAAAGCAGAACCTTGCATGCGCACAGAAGCTGCGGTTTTTTCGTTTTTTGCCCAAATTGTAGTCGTTATTCTTTTATTCGTTATGGTATCTTTCGCAGATTCGATTTTTACAATCGGATAGCGGTAAACTTCATCTTCAGAGTGCTGAACGGTAAAAATTGGTGTATAATATGCCGTAAACTCTATATTTCCTTTCTGATCGAATCCATTGATTTTAAATAAATCAAATTCTTCGAAGAATGTAGAAAAATCACCTTCTTGATTCCAAATTTTCAGTTTCTGTGCTGTCTTCAACATCTTCTTTCGAAGTTCTTCCTGAGATAACTTCAGACCTGTAAACTTGTGTTTCGTTTTGAAAGGTTTCTTTCTCTTCAGTATGGTAATCTGACGATTTAATATTGGAATTAGGGAAGTTTTAGGGTTTGGAATACTGATTGACTCATTTTCCAAAGAAAAGAAACTATACGTTTCTTTCTTTTTAGTTTCGATTTTCTCGTCACTTTTCCCTTCATCATCTACTTTATTACCAATGGTAGATGCAATAAATTCATCAAACTTTTCTGGTGAATTTTGTAATCCCAAAACCAATAGTGTAGAAAACAATATCCGTTTCATAATGCAAATCTACAACTAAACTTTAGACGTCAAAGCTTTTACTTTTTTATTAACATTTCATTAAGTATAGACTGTAACTAATTGACAACTAATTAATTGCATATTTAGATAATCTTTCAATGTATATTTTCATTCTTTAGGATATTGGCATTACAAAATTTGGTAAAAGTCCTTTTTCTAGAATTTTTTATTTATAAAAATAAACGTTTATGAATTTCAATAACCACTCAAATCATTCACTTTTTAACAATTCCCACGTCAAATCTGCCCTTTCTATATTGATTTTGTCTGGTGTTTGATTCCATAATTCAAATGCATTATCCTCCTCTTTCGCACTAAATAGATATAATTTACCCTCAATAATCTTGAATACCTCCGGATCAATATCTTGTATCGAGTTTTTATCAAAAGATAATATTCCATAAGCACACCAACCTCCATATTGAGGCAAATACTTTTCAGGGCTTACCATGAATAAATTCAAATTTTTATTAGAGGAAAAGTAATACGTAATGCCTTGATAAATCGAGGCTTTATAAAAAGTACCTTTCACTGCTTTTTTATCCCGAATATATGAAACGACATCATAACCATGAATCGCTACATCATCCTCATCTACATTGCTAATAAGCGGAACTTCAGACATTTTACCGTATTTCAAGTGCAACATTCTTCCTTCGCCTTTCCGAATTGTATTAATGATGAACAAGTCATTATATATATAATCTTTAATCTTCCAATAATTTTCGCCTGTCAAGATATTTAACATCACAGGAACGGTATTAGAATGTCCTATAATCAAAACTGTTTTTCCTCGATATTTTCGTAAGACATTATCTAAAAACACTTCGTGATATTTTGTCAAATACTTTTGTACTTTCAACTCGTGAAATTCAGCAGTCGGCTCAGCTGTCTTTAGTGTGCGTTCATAATCCGTCGAAAAAACGGCCGCAACAGATTCTGTCCGTAAAATATATGCTAATTCAATCGCTCGTACTTCACCTTCTCTTGTCAATGTAGGATTTTTTGTTCCATCTTTGACTTTTTCTGCGTGTCGAACGAAGATGATTGTCGTGATGCTGTCCACCGTAATTTGTGAAAATATATTTTGACAATTGAATAATAGTAAGATTCCTAATAGTACAATTCTTATTTTCATTTTGAATACTTTTTAGTTTAAGGTTTTTTAGTCTGTTAATAATATATGTTAGACCTAAGAGATGTGTTATCACTTATACAAATAAATTTTTTAAATTATTCGACCCCTTTTTGTTAAAACTAATATAACCGACACGCTATTTGATGAGTTTTAAAAAATGCCTCAAATCTCTTTTATAAACGGTAATAATACTTTCTTCCATTCCAAATATCCATTTACACTCAAATGTAAACCATCCGTCGTATATTCAACTTTCAGGTTTCCAGTATTATCATCCATGAAAATATCTGTCAAATCAATATAATTCAATGATTCATTTTTACAAAACATTTTAATATTTCGATTCAATTCTAATATCGCTATATTTTGATAATTTTCACCCGGTAAATCTTGAACTGGCAAGACACTATTGATATAAATTTCCGTTGTGACTCGACTTTTTATCGTTTTTATTAATTGTCCATAATTCGCCATAATCGTTTTTATCGAAAACCCCATTGATAAATCATTTGTACCAATTTCAATAAAAATTTTAGATGGATTATGCTGGCAAACCACTTCTACTCTACCGATTAAGCCAGAAGTTGTATCTCCTGCAATCCCATAATTGAGCATATCACTTCGCACCAACAATTCATTCCAATTGCAATATTCAAATTGACTATCGCCTAAAAAAACGATTATATTATTTTTTTGTATCATACTTTCTATAAGCTTAATTGTTATTGAATAATTATTGTTAGAATATGGTCGCCAATTTTTTTGAAGAGGTATGTTAATAACTTATTTTTCATTTAGCACTTATTTTTTAAGGCATGAATTTCCAATTATGACTTTTTTCCGATTACTTTGCCTAAAAAATAAACATTACAATATACAGACAACGAACTTAATTCGTTTATTTGTTTTACAAAACTTAATTATTAAGAGTCAAGACAATAAAGTCTTTGGCTAATAAATCAAAAAAATAAAGTTATGATTAAGAAAATTTGCTTTTTAGTTTTGATGGTATTTGCAGTAAGCAGTGCCGATGCACAGGATATTTTTAAGTACGGATTTCGTTTTGGTGGAGGAACAACCTCTATTGATGCTGAACCTCAAGACGTTTTTGATGGAGTAGACAGTTTGAAAATGACTTTAGGTAGTGCTCATTTTGGAATTCACGTTGGTGGATTCGCACGAGTTACTTTAGGAAATATTTTCATTCAGCCCGAGTTACTTTTTAACACAAAAGGACATGATTATACCGTTTATAATCTTGATGGAAGCGTCAAAGATGTATTAAATGATCGTTTTTCTTCTTTAGATATTCCGATTATTATTGGTTATAAGTTTTCATCTTTGCGTTTTCAAGCCGGTGCAATCGGTTCTATGACCCTTACTAATAGCAATGATTTAATAGATTACTTCAAAGAACAAGAAGATGTAGTTAGTACTTTGCAAGGTTTTAATTGGGGATGGCAAGCTGGTTTAGGTTTAGATATTTCTAAATTTATGATTGACATTAAATATGAAGGTAATTTCCAACGCGTTGGTAATGATATTACAATTGATGGAAATACTTATAATTTTAGTGGTCGAGCAAATCGCTTTCTTGTAACGTTTGGTTATACTTTTTAAAGAGTATCTGTAATTATTTAGTTTTAGTAGTAAAGTAGTTCCGCCACTATTGTTAAAACTACTTACACTACTAAAACTATACAACTACTAAACTAATCTAAAAATGTTTTACGAATTTAAAGGCTTCAAACCTGTCGTTCATGAATCGGCATTTGTACATCCACAAGCTATTGTGACAGGAAATGTTATCATTGGTAAAAATGTATACATTGGTCCTTGTGCTGCGATTCGTGGTGACTGGGGCGGAATCATTATTGAAGATGGTTGTAACGTTCAGGAAAATTGTACGATTCACATGTTTCCAGGCGTAACGGTTCGCTTGAAAGAAGCGGCTCACATTGGACACGGAGCCATTATTCATGGGGCAACCATTGGTAAAAATGTCATGGTTGGGATGAATGCGGTAATTATGGATAGAGTAGAAATTGGTGACGAAAGTATTATTGGTGCGTTGGCTTTCGTGAAAGCAGATTCTATTATTCCCCCACGAAGCTTAGTCGTTGGAAGTCCTGCAAAGATTATTCGTCAAGTAACAGATGATATGATAAATTGGAAAACAAAAGGTACACAACTATATCAAGCTTTACCAAATGAACTTTACAAAACACTAAAACCATGTGAACCTTTGAGCGAAATTCCTGATGATCGTCCAACTCAGGAAAGCCTTTATGAAACATGGAATTCTGTTAAGAAGTCGTAAAATATAAATCCAGCATAAAGAAAGCCGTTATTTTCAGCAAACTGAAAATAACGGCTTTCTTATGTTATACTTTCCTGTGTGTCTACTTTTTTAAAATAATTGAATGTCCGTGTTTAGATTCTAATCGAACTTTATTTTCACTATAACTTATTATTTTATAACACATTTTACGTTTTTCATCCGAACCTTGGAGCTTCATCAATATATATTTTCCAGTTGTACTTTCTTTGCCTTCACAAGTTTTCTGAATCTCCACTTCATATTTTTGAGGTTCTCCAGCCTCCCCAAAAGAGTAAATATTGTTTTTCAATAATTCTCCATCATTAAATATCCATTTTGATTTTGAACCAGAATCAATACTTTCCCAAGTTCCATTCAGAATTTGGCTGGTGTTAACCACATCAGGTTGACTACGAGACACAAAAGAAGCCGTAGTTTTTAAACTTTGATTCAAATCTGCTGATTCATAATAGTTTTCACTTTCTTCACAGCTTATCAACGTTGATACTAAAAATAAAAGTACGCCATATTTTCCTAAAAATTTGAACTTTAATTTTAACATGTGCATTATTATTTTTTGGTTAATTTTGAATAATTTAGTTATTCTGAAAGAACAAATGCTATTAATTATTCGGTTCATTAAGTTACTATTAGTAACAATGTAATGATATTATCGCAAAATATAAAACTACACATTACAGTCTGTAACTACTTTTACACACCGAAAAATATAAAATGTAAAATTTTAAACTCAGTAATACAATATTTGACGAATAAAAATTCATTTAAAATGAAAATAAATAAGAATAGAATGGTTTTCTATCTTAGTCAAACTATCGTAATTTTCCTTATTTACTATATTTGTATACATTATGATATCATGCAACCCATAAAAACAGCCAAAACCATACACTACTTTCCAAAATTCTGAACATACAATACATCCTCGATTTTAGACTTTTTAGATTTCATAAATGTCAACTTATAATATTCTGCATTTTTCCAATGTTCAATAAAGTTATCGTAATATTGACTTCCCGGATTTCCAGATTGTCCACCAGGATAGACACCATAAGCCTTTACATTTTTTCCTAATTCTACAACCATTCTCCACGAAGGGCCAGTTTTACCTGTAATTGCATTTGGAGCAAATCGATTTCCTCCGACATCAACATTCAAGTGACCAAAAGCCGCCAAAGGCTTTCCAACTAAATGTCCAATATCCGTTTGTTTATAATTTCTCCAAGTTGGAATTTCTCCATCATATTCTTCCTCTACCTTATTCGAAGCATCCTTGAACGCCATTGTTGCAATATCCGCAAACGTTTCAATTTTATGTGTTGCAATTATATCGAAATAAGGCGATTTAGGCATATCTCGAAGCAAAGCAATTGTACGCCAATTTTCGGGCGTTATAATCGGAAAGCTATCTCTATATTGTAGCACTTCATCCCATAATAAATTATAAAAAGTGTCATGGAAAATATCGAAAAATGTAGGAATCGTTAAATCTTTTTCATACCGAAAATCCCACTTTTTCAAATCTTCTAAAGTGAATGATTCTGAATCTGATAATTGAGTCGAATCAATCTGTGCGAGTATTAAAGGCAATTCCTCAGAAGCAAACAAACTGAAATTATCATTCTGCAAATTCATCAAATCTTTCCGCTTGATACTATCCATTTCCGCTAATTTTCCATTGATATATCGTCCACGATAATCTGCAAATTTTCCTGCATAATAATAAGGATAAGTTGGATCCGTTGAGTGTTGATTGGAAGAAGCCACAAAACCTCGTGACGGATTATAAACGTGCGGATTATGTTCCACCGGAATATAACCTTTCCATTCTGAATCGGAAGTCGTTCCATCTAAAACGAAACGTCCTTGTTCTTTTGATTTTAATGGATAAATTCCCTGAGACCATAAACCAATATCCCCATTCTTTCCTGCAAAAACATAATTTTGAGCAGGACATTGATAATCTTTAATCGCCTCTACGAAATCACTATAATTCCTTGATTTTGCTAATTTAGAAAATACGCCTAATTCATCACCTTGAGGTGCATCATGAGCAAACCAACGTAATGCTTTTCCGCCTTTAGCATGTATTGTATCATCGAAAACAACCGGACCATGATGTGTGTATCGAATTGTATCAAAAACAGATTCTCCATTTCTAATTTTGTATTCTTCAATTACCAATTTTGCTTTACGATAAGCTCCATCATGTAAATATTCTAACCGTTTTTCGTCCTTCCATTCTATATCATACCAATCCAAAACATCACGTCCAACATTTGTTTGCGTCCAAGCGATATTATCATTAAAACCAATAATAATACTCGGAATACCAGGCAATGTAACACCATAGGCATTGTACTTTTTGGTACTTAACTGCATTTCGTACCAAATCGAAGGCAGGTGAATATCCAAGTGAGGATCACCACACAAAATCGGATTTCCCGAAAGCGTTTTACGGCCACTTACTGCCCAATTATTACTACCCAAAAAAGGAGGTTGCTTTGGTAAAGCTTCATAAGATAATCCCCCTTTAATCGTTGTTGCTTTCGTAACTGGAATATCGACTGCTTTAAAATTCCACTTTGTTCCAGAAGGAATCACTGGTGATTGCTGCGGAAACCACTCCGGATACAAGAAGTCAAAATTATCTCGTCCCAGGACTTCCAACATATTTGTATTTTCAATATCTGTATCTTGCCGAGCCAAGGTATTTGCCATCGCTTTGACAAATAAAGCTGTTTTTAGCACCGTCCATTCTTCAGGAGCATAACCCAAGAGTTTGTATTCTAATGGATAATCTTTTGGTTTTAAATTTTTGATATAAGCATTTACACCATCAATATAAGATTGAAGTATCGGATAACTTTCCGTTTTTTTCCAAGCTTTAACCATTGTCTTTGCACCTTGTGGCAATCCCATTCTACGGTTTTCTCTATCCATTTCCAACGCACCTTCTCCAATGATTTCTGCCAATCGTCCACCAATGGCATGTGTTTGGAATTCCATTTGCCAAAGTCGATGTTGTGCAGTAACATAACCTTGCATAAATGCCAAGTCATTATCATTTTCTGCAAAAATATGCGGTACTAATCGATCATCATATACGACCGTTGCTTTTCCCTCAAAACCATCGATGGTTATTTGTTCTGGTTTTTTTTGAACCAATGGTTCTGCATTTTGCCAAAACCCTGAAAATGGATTTATAAAATTCCCCATTGCAGGAATTTTCTTTTCACCAATCGTTTGTGGATTATTTAAGAAATAAAATAATCCGACTGTTAATCCTAATGAAAGTAGAAATTTTAAAATTCGCATCGCTTGTATTTTGTATAATTTTATTTTGAACTTTTCGTCTATTTTTTTGTCCTTAAAATAATCTGTACTAAGTTTTTCAGATAAAAACTAAAAATATGAAATTTTTTTGGATTGTAATATTTCCGCTTTTATTTTGGATGAGTTGTGAGCAACCAGAAGCTCAAAAAAAATTCACTGGCGACAAGCAGTTTCGAACTACGGACCCTTCCTTATTAAGGTTTAATAATCTCCGAACAGTTTACTATTACAGAGAAAGGCCTAAAAATACGAAATTAGATATTTATAAATTGCGAAAATTTACAATGACGAAAAAATATCCACTTTTAATTCCAGTAATTATTAATAATTGGATGGAAGATGAAGCTTATTTATTTTTTGAAAATAACTTATATCCATATTTCACGGATACAATTACCGTCAAATGGCAAACGATGACTGATTCAAGTACAACGGAAGGTATTTTTGAACTCGCTTTGCGCAATAAGCAAAATCAGTATGAATTTGGTGGAAAGCTTTTTGAAAGTATTCAAAAAGGACATAATTTGTTTATCAAAAATTCTAAAAATGAATTTGTTCCTTTTTATAATGACCTCTCCGATCAATCTGCTTTCAGAATGACAATTCTAGATTACTATAGATTGACGGAAGTTTATTAAAATTCTATTCTAGGTAAGATATGTAGAACTAAAAAGCCGCTCTGAAGAAATCTTCAAAGCGGCTTTTACTATTTTAAATTCATCGGAATATTAATCCCGAGGATTAATCATAATTGTACGTGTAAGTGACTCTTCATCTACTCGAATTTTGATTTGATATAAGCCCGAAGGTACATCTTCCAAATTCATAATGTATTGACGAGCCGTAATACTTTCAGGTGAAGTACGATAAATAACTTGACCCAATGTATTTACAATTTCGATAAATACTTCATGGAAACCATCTAATTCAATACTAACATTGAATTGTCCATTTGATGGATTCGGAAAGATATTCAAATCAGAAATAGAAGCGATTTCATCTGTTCCAACTCTATAATCTATTACTGTACTGAATGTATCTGTACAACCATTTGCATCAGAAAGTGTCAAGGTATAAGTACCTGCACCTAATCCTGTCAAATCCGCAGTAGCTGCACCATTACTCCAATTAAAGGAATAAGGAGTTACACCACCTGCTACAGTAGTTGTGATAGAACCCCCGTTTGGCAAAAATTCATCACCAATGTTAAATGTCGGTGTTAAGCCAGAAGGATTAATCACGGCCTGAACAGGAATACGCTCAGAAGGACAACCTAAATAAGTTATTTCCCAGTTATAGAAGAAATAATAAGAGTTGAACAAATTATTAATTGGTCCAGTAATAGATACTGCATCATCTAAGTCGTAAGGATAAGACAATCCAATTGAATTATTATTATCCTTGTTACGGTATAAATCCGTTGTTGTACCTATAGCATTGATTTGATAATCTGTTCCTGCAGGAACATCAAAACCTAAAGGAATCGTTATTTTCGTTGCCGTACTCAAGTGCTGATAAGTTGTTGTATGAAGTACAGTTCCTTGATTATCTGCTACGTTTACTACGATATCTCCAAATGTTAATGGATAAACCACTACTGACTCTAATGTTAAATCATAGTGCGCATCGAATACTAATCCGTCAATGTAGTAATCATAGTAAGCACCTTCGTCAGATGTATTATCACCCTCTCCGAAGAAATCCGTATAAGGCGCACGACCTTCTAACCAGTATGTTGCATCTTGGTATAAATAATCCGTAGTAAATGACATACCAGTATCAATAAATGATACGGCTGATGAATCATCATACCAGAAAAATTGTGTCGCAATACCTGTTGCACCTAAATCAACTTCACCTAAACCACATCTTGAACCATCTACACCTTGAGGATACGAAAGTGCATAGGCTTTATGCTGATAAGCACCATCATTATTTGTCGGAACAGCATCTGTCGCATTATTAATTGCTACTGACGCTGCATAATCAACTACTCCACCTAATGCTGTTGAGAAAGGTCCAACTGCAACTACAATCGAATCTTCATCATTTAATGTTATGGTTTGAATAGTTGAAATATTATTATTTATTAAACCTGTTTGGTTAACCGCTACCGTATAATCAGATTCTGGTGAGCTTCCGTAGTTGAATACAGTTACATCAATATAAACATCCTCATCACCACAATCATCCATTGGTCCTTCAACATTTGTTATCTGTAAATCATGTGGAGGAACGTTACGTACAAGAATATCATCAATTGCAATATCAGAAGACGTTCCAGTCCCCATTGTTACATTAAAACGAATCTTAGTGACATAACCTGAAAAAGCTGTTAAATCAACTTCCCCTTCTTCCCATTGATTGCCTTGACTTCCTGTTTGTGACCAAATTGGAACATAAACTCCTGTTCCTGTTGTATCTGCTTCCACAGTCAATGTTCCAACACTTGAACCATTCATATGATAAAAGAATGATAATTCCGGAAACTGAAGTGCTGAGAAATCAAAACAAGGAGTCAATAAACTAAAGTTATTACAACCTGCTGCTTCTGTATATAAGTAATTTCCTGTACCTGTTGTATTATCAGCAGACGGTCCTGTACCAGCTGTTGCGGTTGCTCCATCATTTACACTCCAATCACTATCGTCTGACCCTACTTCATTTCTCCATCCGCTTGATTGACCGAATGTTCCACAAGCATTATCTATACAACTTGAAATACAATTATTCCATGTATCAAAAGATTCTGTGTAAGGATATAAAGAGACAAGAGAACTTCCATCGTTAAATTTAACAAAAGTTGTTTCATCATTCCATGGTACATCTTCTACTGGTAATGCAGATGCAGAAACACGAAGAACTTGAGATCCTACCGCAGAAAGATTCACACCATTAGGGAAAGTATAAGGCATAGAAGTTCCCGGAGAAATCATACCATTATAAGTTCCACTTGCTACTTGTGCCCCATTAAGAAATAATTTAACAAAAACAGAAGTTAACGTATCTAATCCAACATTTGAAATTTCTACTGTTACTGTTTCACTATTTGTTAATACGTTACATCCACCAATAATCGGTGCTAAGAAATTTGTTCCCGTAGCATCGAAAGCAGGTGGTTCATCAATTTCAATATCATCAAGCATCAAGTCATTCGTAAAGAATGTACCACCAGCTGGATCAGTATCTGCTACAAAACGAACTTTTACTAAATTCGTATTATAAATATGAGTTGCCAATGAATAAGAATGATATTCCCAATCAGGAGAATCCTGCTGAATCGTAGTAATAAGATTCCAGTCTAAACCATCATAAGCTTCTACTCTCAAAATATTATTTGCATTATTCGGATCCGGAATACTTTTGAACCAAAAATCTAAATTTGGTTGTGCCAATGCAGAAATATCAACATTAGGGAGTTCTAGAACAACGTCGTTATCAGTCCCTGAAAAATCCATCCAAGTAAATGAAGAACCATCTGCTGTATGACTCTGCGTTCCTGCTGCACTGTATCCAGGATTACCGCTAAATACCCAAGGCCCACCAGTTGTCGCCGTTTGATTCCAACATAATGGTGTGGAATTATTCACAAACGTTTCAGAGAAAGGTGCAGAAAAAGTCGCACATTGAGTCGTAAAGTTCACACTACGAGGATAACTCGTATCACCTACTGCTACACCACAAACCTGATATACTCTTGCTGTATAACCGGTTGCAGGAGTTAAACCTGATAAAGTAGTACCCAAAGTAGAAGTCGTATCATAAGAACCAGCTCCCGGCAAAAATCCAGTTGGTCCATACTCCACTAAGAAATACTGTGGCGTATTGGTAGAATCCCATGCTAAATCAGCCGTATATGCTAATACATTATTTGCTGCTAATGTGCCACCTTCTATCATAGAACAAGTTGGTGGTGGTCCACTTTGGATAAAGAAATTCACTTGTGCTTTTTCATTTAATGTGGTAGATGTCGTACTTCCACACTGTCCCGCTGCATCAGAACGAATATATCTCGCACCAGTTGTAGCCGTATAAGTCCTTACTTGCCCAGACTGATTATATGTAGGGTTTACTTGATCGAAACATACATCTATCAAAATATTATCTACACCATTCCAAATAAAAGGCGTTTGTAAAGTCACCATATCCCATCCACCTGCTGTCGGTGTATAAAGCGTATTGCTGTACACTTGCGTTAAGCCGACACCATCGTGTGAAGAAGCATCGGATGCTGAAGTGTGTTTCATTTTAATACTGTAATTCGGCAATGAGTTTACCGGAATTTGAGTGACATACCAGCCCATCTGTAAGATTTGCCCTGGTGCAGCTCCTGCTGCTTGTAATTCTGCCGCAGTGTAAACTGTCTGATAACGTAGACTACGATACCAAATGTTAATTGGACTTGCCGTTGTTACGGTATTGACAGTCGTACCTGAACCCAAAATAATATTTTGAGCACTCACCGTACTTGTACCAACCATCGCAAGTATTAACATTAAATACAACGTATTGATTAATTTCATGTAAAGTTATTTATTTATTAAAAAAATAGGAAGTGATTTAGACGATAAAGGTATCATTCAATACCTTGATTTTATCTTCCAATTATCAAATTTAAGCAAACTTAATGCTTTTATTATTTATATAATAATCACCAATTTGTAGATTTTCATTTTTATATCAATAACACATTAGACTTATAAGGTAAGTTTTAATGAAAGAGTTACTTCTCTATGAGGATTACTTTTTTTTATCAAAAAAGTAGAATAAGCTATAAATTTAGTAAAAATGTACTTGAATTCAATGTGAAACTCAAAATTACACCCTATTTTTCACGAACTCGTCGTCAAGTTTGCAATTCGTCTTCATTAAAAAATCACCTTCCATCAGAAAGATGATAATTTTACAGGCTAATTTAGGTA
>CAWVWD010000005.1:0-23329 GCA_963933585.1 uncultured Saprospiraceae bacterium | reverse complement strand
GCGTTTCTAAATTTGCCAAAACCAAAAGCTGTTCTGGCGAAGCATTGTCCCGCAAGTTTCCTTTTTGCTTATTACCTTGCGTGATATTTTTCCATTCCTTCGCCGTCATTCCGAATAAGGCGACATTCAGTAAATCCGCTTCCGACGCATAATACGCACCTTTCACACTGGATTTAATATTCGACGGAATCAAATTTCGCCTAATCGCATCGGATTGAATTCGATAATTGACTTTCGATAACATTCGTTTGACGTTCCATTCTAAGTTATCTTGTTGTTCTTTCGCTTCCTCGGTTTTTAATCGTTTGAATTCTTTCACCATGTAAACATGAAACTCAGGACTAAGCCATGCAGCGAATTGTATAGCGATTTCATTGTGTGCATACGTTCCGCCATAACGCCCAGCTTTTGCCTGCAAGCCCATTGCATTCGTTCGAGCAATCCATTTTTTGGCAGACATAATAAAACGATTATCGACCAATTCACTTCTAATTTGGTGGTATTCCACCAAATTAAAATCAGGATTATGAACCGTTTCCCAAACGCCTAAAAACTGAACGGTATTCCCAGTTCGCAACCAATTTCGGATATATTCTCCAGCTTCTCCATCGAATCCTCGCGCCATATCGGTTAAGTTGACGTACTCCTCCTCCCCTTTTGATGTGAGTTTTATTTCACTTCCTTGTACCGTTATGGTTTTACTTTTTGCCATTTTTCTTAATTGTACGTCTAATCAATCCTACTTTTATAATACTCCCGCGGATTTCGCTAATCTCGCAGATTTAAAGTGAAAAAGAAATCACTGGAATCTGCGGGAGATTTTCTTATGATTTTTTAATTTGGTGTAATCGCACCAAATTAAAAAATCATCTAATCGCAAAGATAACTAAAAACAGATATTACTAAGATTTGGTAGGACGTGATTAAAATACAAATTTAACACAATGACACAGTCCTTGAAAAAATCCGTTCAAATCAGCGTAATCCGTTAAATCCGTGTTCAAATCACGTTAGAAATTTCCTATTTTCTTTTCAAAGATTGCATAAACGCACCAACATAAGTCAAGAATTTCGGATCACTGAAATCTTCTAAAATTTCCGTGACCATTTCCGGAATATCCATGTCAATTGCTTCTAAAAGTTCTCGACGCAAATAGCGTTTCGTCTTAGCATAAACAGGTAAATAAACCTTCATATATTTTTGTAATCGCTTTTCAGCTAATGCCAAAACGTCCTCAACTTCAGCGACTTCATCCACCAAACCAATCGTTTTTGCACTTTCTGCATGATACAAACGAGCATTCAAAACAGCTTCCCAAGCCACTCGTTCGCCTATCGTATAAGCATAAATCCGAGATAATAATTCAGGAATTGGCAAAGACATTTTAAACTCATGCATTCCGATAACGTGCTTCTCTCCTATTCCCATGATTCTATAATCGGCACAACACGCCAAAATAGTTCCGCCAGCTGGTGCGTAACCAGTTATTGCACATACAAATGGTTTTGAAAAACGAATCATTACTTGTAAGGCATCTAAATAATATTGCCAAAATTCTGTCGCCGTTTTCACGCCTCCAGCCATTGACATGACATCCAAACCTGCACTAAATCCGTGCGGACGACCAGTTAGAATGACCCCTTTTACGTCCTCATTCGCTTCCAAAAGTCGGAAAGTTTCCCCTAGCTCTTTTGCCATTTCAGTATTAATGGCATTCACTTTTCCGTTGTCTAATTGGACAATCGCATAATGATCTTTGTACTCAATTCTTAAAGTATTCATATTTTAATTTTATCGAAGTTTGCGTTGATTGCAAGTTAAGGAAGTTTACATTAAATCTGGACTTGAATTATGTGATAAACGCAATAAAAAACCGTGTCGATTTTAAAAATCGACACGGTTTAATATAAAAAATCGGCGTTCTCGGCAGCTTGTTCCGACAAGAAAGTTTTCCTAAGTGATTCGAGAGTTCATAATAAGTTACGCCTTTTTCTCTACAATACTTAAACGGTTCAGTATTATCGTGGCTAAGTTTAATGACAGTTTTTACAATCAGCAGGTGGTATTAAATAATAATAATCATTTGGAGCTTCTTTAGCATATTTTACTTGATAGGTTTCACCTACAATAGCCCATCTTGATCCATTTTCCGCTCCCTCATATAATTTCCCATCTACATCATAAACAAAATGAGTCCATCCTCCTCGTCTTCCTCCTGTCCGTTTCGTAATAACACATTCTGTATATTCAAAAGTCATATTACTTTCTTCTATATACATATGTATAGAAAATATAGCAATAGCTACAACGCATAAAATCATAAATATTTTACTACTCGTAGAATATTCCTCTTGTTTTTTTTCATTTCTAATTTTTTTGGTGTCTACTTAAAAAGCCGATGTCGATTTTTCAAATCGTGGCAACTTTTTTTGTTGCCTTTCACCTGTTGAAGGTTAGTTGAAAGGCAACAAAAAAAAGTTGCCGCCCGACAATATGCAAAAAGAATCGGGGAATCTCTCCCGCTAAATCGATACCGCTTTCCGCTTCCGAAACCAAACGAAAAATCCGAATAACATCAACACAATGTTAGTTTAAATTTAGATGAAATGCAAGAAGTAATACCAAGCTTAAGCTTGGTATTTAAAATAATAAATTGAACGGTAAGTTATTTTAGATTTTTAATTAATCAGTAGTCTGTCCCGATTTTCTCTTGGGATTCCAATTATGTTTGCATTTTTGGCTCATCAAAAATAATTACTGTTCCAAAATGATGAAATGGTCATCCATGACATTTCCGATGAGCATCCAATTTTTATAAATAGCAGCAACGGTAGACGTTGAAATAGTTGTTCCGTCATTCATATAAATCGAATTTACCGTATAACCTGTCTCGTCATAGGATATTTTTATAATTTCGGATGGTGCAATTTCCTTTTTTTTATTCTGGTAAGCCTTAAAAGCCAATAAATTAGGATGACAACCAACCCAAAGATTTCCATCTTTATCGAATTCAATATTATCTACACCAGTTTTACAATCAATGGATTCAAGATAATTCAAATCGCCATTTTCTGTTCGCTCAAATACCTTAATTAGAAACCCTCGAGGCGAAGCGATGTACATTCGATTTCGTTTTTTATCGTAATTAATACCATTTGCGTAAGCAATATCATTATTTACACTTCGATAATTTTTACCATCAAAATAAACCGTTTTACACTTCGCTAAACCTAAATAATTTTCGATTAAAATTCCGATTTTTGAACCGTAAAATCGGTCATTGGTAAAGTAAAATTCATTTTCAGAAATCGCAACGATGTCATTTGGAGAGAAAATTAATTCGTGTTTTAAGGTCTTTTCATGTACCAAACTATCTCGATGATACAAATCAAAAACCTCGATACTTTCACCTTCGTCATGGTTAATCACGAATAATTTATGATGATTGGAATCCAACTGAATCAAGCTAATTCCATGAGGTTTAAGCGCTTTTTGGCTAAGCAATTTTGGTTCAAGCGTATTTTTATTTAAATCTAAAAAATAAATACCATTTTTATTGGGCTTTCCATCCCGTTCTGCGGCTCTATCATAAGAAATAAAAATCGCAAAATTATCATCTTCATCTACGGTCATATCTTCTACACCAGCGATTGGAAGAGTTGCAACGATTTTTCCATTCATCTGATTTTCAATGGTTTTGAAAAAACCTGTTGAATTTAAAATATTATAAACGAAGCCTAAAATTGGTATTAAAATAACGGCTGCTATAATTAGTTTCTTTTTCATTTTTCTGTGCATTTTGATAAAACAAAAACCGTCATACCGACCCTCGTCGGTATGACGGACTTTATTTAAATTTTAGATTGTGTGTTGTGAGAAAACCAATCCTTAATTCCCAAAAAAGTAACTTTTCACACCTTTTACACCTGGCACAACTTTAAAAACGCCACCAGAATTCGGTTTTGCTTTCAATTCTTCTTCCGTCATATCCACTTTTGCAGAAGTAATATAAAGTATATCCAGATTTTCGCCACCAAAAGCACAAGACGAAATATTATGTGCAGGAACTGGAATCGTTTGTAATAATTCGCCCGTATTTGGATTCCAACGACTCACGCAGTTGCCATTCCAAAGTGCAATCCATAACATACCTTCGTGATCAATCGTCATTCCGTCCGGATAACCTAAAGTATCTGAAACCGTTATTACAACTCGTTCGTTGCTAATATCACCGGTTGATTTATCATAATCATACGCTCGAACATTTCCTCTTTTGGTATCAATATAATACATCGTTTTTTCATCTAATGACCAAATAATTCCATTAGAAATCGTAACTGAATCTTGCATTTTTTTGAACGATACTTGTTGCTCTGTTTCCGTCACTTGAAATAAATTCGCTGCATGTTCTATTTGATTTAAGTGCATTGAACCAACCCAAAGTCGACCCGCAGGATCACATTTCCCATCATTCAAACGAATATTCGCAGTATCAGATTCTAACATTGTTAGCATTGATTTTTCCTCCGTTTTCATATCCATTTTCCAAATACCTGTTTGTAATGCTAAAATAGCCGACAAACCATCTTGACTCGGGACAACGGTTCCAATTCTTTCTTTTACATCAATCGTCCGACTTACATCCGTTTTCGGATTATAGGTATTCAATGTTTGTCCTTCTATATCAATCCACCATAATTCCTGTGTTTTGTGGTTCCAAATCGAACCTTCTCCTAATATATTTTGTGCATCCAAAACGAGTTTTACTTCTGGGTTTAATGGTTTCATAGTTTCATTATTTGATTCTTGTGTTTCCTCTGAACCTTGCGTACAGGCAAAAAATGCTAATGCGGTAATTAATAATAAGAGTTTATTCATCTTTTTTGATTTTGAAGTTTTCTATTACATTTACACTCAAAAATAGAAATAAATGAAAGATTTAGTAAAAGATTTTCCGATTACGACCGAAATAAAAGTGGAATGGCGAGATATGGACGCTGCTGGTCACGTTCATAATGTGAAATATTTGGGTTTTGTAGAAAGTAGTCGAGTAGATTATTTTGAAGCCTTAGATTTTGATGTTGCTCCGAAAAGTGGAACTGGCGTTGTCGTGGCAATGATTGATTGTAAATATATTTTTCCCGTAACGTATCCAGATACGGTGGTTTTGGCAAGTCGGGCGATGGATTATGGCGAATATCATATTACCTTAGAAACACATTTGTTTAGTAAAAAGTACCATCGAATTGTAGCGATTTCTAATCAAAAAATGGTATTTTATGACTTTGAAAATACTTGTAAAATGAAAATGCCAGATGGGTTTCTGGAGAAAATGGAAAGAATGGAAGGTCGAAAAATCTGATTTTCTTTCTGACTTTATTGATTACGCTAAATGGAAAAATGACTTCAAAATTGAGAATTTTGGGTTAAAAGGTGCTTGATAATTTTTTCGACATTTCGAGAGGAGACTCGTTTAATAAAATAGAAAGCCGTGTCAATTTAAAAATCGACACGGCTTTATTATAAATCTAAAATGGAATATTTATTTTAAACTACTCTAACCCTTACTTTTTTTCGTTTCAATCTTGAATTATCTAATGTGGCAATAACGTGATCGACACGACTCGCTGCAATCGCAACAAAAGCACAATCATTCTTTAGCTCAATAATTCCTAATTCCTCTTTTTCTAAATTCGCTTGACGGAAAAAGGCACCAGCAATATCGCCTTTAGAAATTTTGTCTTTTCGACCACCAGAAACAAATAAAGTTTGCCAAGATGCCGGATCTGGAAGGTCTGTTCCCTCAAGAACTTCTTCTTCCAATTCACCAATAAAATCTGGTAAATCTTCCTTCTCCCATTGCAAAACATAAGCGGTTCCTTTACTGTTCATACGAGCAGTACGACCATTTCTATGCGTAAACTCTTCCGAACGAAGTGGCAAATGATAATGAATAATAAACTTGATTTCTGGCACATCAATTCCACGAGCAGCCAAATCAGTTGCGATGATAATCTGATGTGTTCCATTACGGAATTTAATCAAAGCCTGTTCTCTATCATTCTGTTCCAAACCACCATAAAAGCAGCCGTGACTTATTCCCTTTTCAGTTAAATAATCGCTTAATCGCTGGATAGAATCTTTGAAATTACAAAACACAATACCGGGTTGATTTCCCAAATGGCAAAGCGTTTTGAATAAGGTTTCCATTTTATCTTTATCGGGAGAAATGATTTTTTTGATGGTTAATTCGGGCACACCTTCGCCCAAATAATCCACAAAAATAGGATTGCTTAAACCAACAAACTCCGGCATATCCACACCTTTTGTTGCTGAAGTCAATATCTTTTTTTCAATATTCGGCAATGCTTCTATGATTTCTGACATCTCATCTTCAAAACCAACTTCTAATGATTTATCAAATTCATCCAATACCAACGTCTTGATAGTGTCCGCCGAAAAGGTCGTTCTTCTCAAATGTGATGCCACTCGACCAGGTGTTCCAACCAAAATCGAAGGACGGTGTTTTAGCGCTATTTTATCTTTAGAAAAAGAACGTCCACCATAAGCAGAATCTACCTTGTAGCCAGTTCCCATTTCTCGAATCACTTGTTCGATTTGTATCGTTAATTCCCGTGTCGGCGTAATAATCAACGCCTGAACTTCTTCCAAATTTTCATCTAACTCTGCAATAATTGGCAACAAAAATGCCAATGTTTTTCCCGTTCCCGTCGGTGATAATACCACAATTTCCGATGATGAGTGTATCGCCAAACGAGCTTCTTCCTGCATCGAATTCAACTTCTCAATTCCTAATTTCTCCAGAATTTGCTTCTGGTTTTTTATCTTTTTTGACATAGCCGCAAAGATAAGCAGATTGTTTTATGGTTTCATCGTTTCAGGGGTATATTGTTAAAGGGTTTTCGCATAAAAATTAGGAAAACACTGATTTTTGTCAATAAAGTAAATTTTTAGCTATTATTCTAACGATACCGTCAAACACTCAAGCGTTTTTGAAGAGAAAAATTTATAAAGAACCTCTTTTCTTAAAAAAACTTATTAATTTATATTTACTGGAGATTTAAGAAATTTCCATCCTTTTTTAGCTAATCGTATTCCTTGAAATATGCGGATTGAAGTTGTTTGGATTAAATCTAATTACCTCCTGGTTCGTAAAAAATATTTTCGAAACCTTTAGATAATAAATATTTTTCAAACAACTTTTCTTCTCTATCCATAAATCATTTTTTAAATCTTAATCCCAAACGTCACATAAAAATTTCGTCCATCACTCGGAATAATTCCAGGACCAGGATAAGCCGCAGCACGACGCGTAAAATAGGAATTATTGGTTAAGTTATTAATCCCAGTTTGTAATTTGTAACGCTTATATTTGTAAGCCAAAGACAAGTCTTGAACACTATATGCAGGAATCAAACCTCGTGTGGCGTCTGCTACAAAAATAGCATTTGTGGCATCCGTGAAATGTGCGGCGGTATAGGCAAATTGATAGGCAATTTTGAAGGTTTTGTATTTAAAATTTAAACCAGTTTTGATAGAAAATGGCGGGATTAGTTCTACATCGTTGCCTTTAAAATCAGACGTTCCAGAGGTATATTCACCATATAACAAACTAAGATTGGCGAAAGCCACCAAACTAAAATCCATATTATCAGGCTGAATAAATCGCCAAAAATCGGCTTCGATATACGATTCTAAACCAAAAACTTGTGCATCGCCAATATTCGTTCGATAAGCCACCGCACGTTCAACAACGGCTGGATCAGGAACGACAATTTCACCAGTTCCAATTCTATCTTGATACGACAAATGAAAAATATTGGCATCGAAACGAACCGCATTATTCATAAATTCGCCTCGAATTCCGAGATCAATATTAAAGCCTTTTTCGTCTGTCAATAAACTATCGACAATTAAATTTGGATTCACAACCGCCAAATCAGAAAAGTTAATCGAGCGATAGTTTTGAGAAAAATTTGCATAGAATTCCACGTTTTCTTTTGGCTTATAGCCAATTCCCAAACCTGCCAAAACCAATGACCGAGGATTTACTTGCGAATCTTCAAACTTCTGTTCAAAAATTACCAACCCACCAGAGAATACCTGTTCCTTATAATAACCATCCGAAGCCGTCCGAATATATTCGAAACGAACGCCAGGCGTAACCGTCCATTTTTTATTAATATTAAATAAATTTTCTACGAAGAATGATACATTGCGACTTGGAAATTCATAATCCGAACGTTCCAAATTATTTGGATTTAGAAACGTAAAATTCGCATCTGAACCATCATCTGCATTACCTTGTCGATTTGTCGTTAAGCCTTGATAATAGCGACTTCCAATTAAAAAAGTCATTAACTCCTCTCCTATTTTGTACCGATGAATCAAGCGAGTTTCGTTACCAAAATTATTATAACTTCCTTTTATTAAATCTCGTTCTCGCAAGGGGTCTGGACGATTGATTGCACCTAATTCACCGAGTGCTTCCCGCTTTGCATTTAAGTAGAAAAATCGACTATTAATTTTTGTTTTTTTATTAATTTTATAATCCAAATTCAACGCGGCTAAATTCCAATCTACCTTGAACCAATTTCGTCCTCGTTTCGATTGTCGAGGATTTTGATTGAACTCAAAATCTGCCAAACCGCCCGCTTGTTGAGCCAAATAATTCATTTGAGTAAACTGACCATTTATGGTGAATTTACCGAAAGTTTTAGAAATACTTGCGTAAGCTGTATTTTGGTTAAATTCCGAATTATCTCGCCAGCCATTACCTTGTTTGTGCTGAAAAAATCCGTAATAGTTCCAACCGTTTTTGCTGCCGCCAATGCTATTAAAAGTAGAGAACAGACCAAATGATCCAACGGTATTTTCTGTTAAAAATTCAAACGGCTTATCTTCATTTCCCTTCTTAAAAACGAAGTTCAATAAACCACCAAATTGAGGGCCATATTGCAAAGAAGCGGCTCCTCGAACAATCTCGATTCGTTCTAATGCCTGTGTTGGCGGTGTATAATAACTTTCTGGATAACCCAATGCATCTGCAGAAATATCGTAGCCATTTTGTCGGGTATTAAAGTTAGAAGTTCGATTCGGATCTAATCCCCTTGCTCCAATACTCAACTGTAAACCAGCGCCATCACTTTCCCAAATATTCAATCCTGCAATACCTTTATATACTTGTCGAGCATTATTAGTCGCTAAGTTTCCGACCATATTATCCAGCAAGATTACCTCACTTTTTTTTGCTGCATAAATTCCAAAACCTTCTACATTCCTCTTTCTACTTAAAGCAACGTTTTCGCCTCGACTTGCCTTTACATCAATTATATTTAAATCAATATTTAAGGCCGATAATTGAACTTCAAGCGTTCGTTTTTCATTATTTTCAATCTGAATAGTTTTATAAATCGTGGTAAAGCCTTCTGCAAAAATAGTCAGTATATACTCCCCTTTTGATAAATTATCAAATACAAAAATGCCTTTCTCGTTTGTTTCTTGAAAAGCAATTCCAGTATTAAGCATGATAGAAGCCTTTATAATCGGTTGATTATTTAGGCTACTAGTGACGATACCTGAAATTTTTTGAGCATTTATTATTGTTGAGAGACATATTAGAACAATGATTAAAAGTTGCTTCACGATTTATTTTTATTAGTTCAGTGATTTTAATGATGACTTTTTCTGCGATGCTGCAAAATTAACAAGGGAAGTTTGAACAGTCTAATTTTTAATTAGATTATTTCTAAATAGTGAATTTATTAAAGGGTGCTGCGTGTAGAAACAAATTATAGGAAGTGTCACTTTTTTCATTCAAAAAGATGTAAAATTGACTTCAAATGTCATACCTTGCCGTCTCCTTTAATTTTTATTGTTTTAAATAAGTATAGATTGAAACAAAATATTGATTACACAGACATTCTAATTTATATTAGAAAAATCGTTCGTTCTGTAAATTTAGAAACGAAACGGATTCAGAGAAAACATGATATTAGTATTCCTCAATTATTGACTTTAACTTTTTTAAAAAAACAACCTGATTATCAGTCAACAAGTACGAATATTAAAAACTATTTGATGCTTAATTCAAGTACAGTTACCGGCATTCTAACTCGTTTAGAATCAAAGAGTTGGATTGCAAAGATTCCATCAAATAATGATAAACGAAGCACTAAGATTATTTTAACAATTCAAGGTTTAAAATTTTTAGATGCAACACCTGAAATTATGCATGATGTTTTGTCTCAGAAACTTGAAAAGTTGTCACCTAAAAAGCTAAAGGAATTGCAAATTTCCTTTGAATATATTATTTCCTTTTTAGATATTGAGAACGTTGACGCAAGTCCTATATTTGTTGGTGGAACGAATATTGCTAATATTGAAGATCAAAATTAAAAGTGTCTTTAATTATTTGTTTCTATAGAAACTATCTTTTTTATGTAATATTTACTCAATGGTGTATTTTACAACTACTTACTACGTATAGCATTACATATATAATTTTATATAAATTGTTTATTTGTTTTATATAGTTCGTATAGAAACTAAATTACTCCCTATCTTGCACGAATCAAAATAGTTTTTCAACTAAACAAGGATTTATGGGAGTTATTAGAAATTTACAAAAAAATTCTAAATTAAAACAAAGCGTAGCAAGATTTCACATTGTACTGTTAATGATGTTTGTAGGGACTTTTTCCTTCGCTCAAACAATTATTACAGGAAAGGTGACCGATGCGACTACAGGCGAAGGTCTAATTAGTGCAAATGTGTATTTAAAAAGTAACCTATCAAAAGGTACTATTACTGATTTTGACGGAAACTACACCATTACAGTACCTAAGGATGCGAAAGTATTGGTTTTCTCATACATTGGTTATGGATTAAAGAAAGTTTCTATCAACAAACGTACAGCAATTGATGTCATGATGAGTGAATCAATTGATATTGCGGAGGTTGTTGTAACAGGTTTGAGTATTAGCCGTGATAAAAAATCATTAGGTTATGCGGTACAAGAAATTGATGGAAAAGCAGTTTCGGAGGTCAAAACGACTAATGTTTCTAATGCTTTAGCTGGTAAAATAGCTGGAGTTTTTGTTACAGGTAGTGGTAATGGTCCAACGGCTTCTGCGAATATAACGATTCGTGGAGAGTCTTCACTTTCGGGTAAAAGTCAAGCTTTATTTGTCGTTAATGGTATTCCGATTACCAATGGTCTATACAGTCCTGGAGATGGATTGAATGGTTCAACTACAATTGATTTCGGTAATGCTTCTCAGGTTATCAATTCTGATGATATTGCTTCGATTTCAGTTTTGAAAGGACCTGCAGCTTCTGCATTGTATGGTTCTCGTGCTGCAAATGGTGTAATTTTGGTGACTACCAAAACAGGTCAAAATGATAGTGAAAAAGGCTGGAGCGTTAGCCTAAATTCAACAACGAACTTTGAAACAATTTTAAAATTACCAGATTTTCAAAATGATTATGGTGTGGGTGGTTACGGTAAGTATAGTTACAGAGATGGTGTAACTTATACGGGTGATCATTACGATGCTTTTGGTGAAAACTGGGGACCTCGATTAGATGGAACGCCTATTAAGCAGTGGAATTCTAACGGTGAAGCAGTACCGTTTACAGCTTCGCCAAATAATATCCGAGACTTCTTTCAAACAGGAATTACTTCTAGTAATAACGTGTCGATTGCGAATGCATCTGAAACTGGTGATTTTCGCTTATCTTATACGAATTTGAGTCGTCAGGGTGTTGTTCCGAATACCAATTTGCGTAGAAATACTTTATACGCAAGTATGGGACAAAAATTAATGGACGGAAAGTTAAATATTCGGATGAATGCGATGTACGTACGTAGTGGCTCGGATAATGTACCGAACGCTGGTTACGATGAATCTTCATCTATAATGTATGGTTGGTTGTGGTATCCTCGTCAGGTTTCTATTGACGATATGCAGCAGTATTGGAAACCAGGTCAAGAGGGTGCGCAGCAGCGTTATTCAGAAGAGTTGTGGGTGAATAATCCATGGTTGATTGTAGAAGAAAATACGAATTCTTTTCAAGAAAATCGAGTGATCGGTAATGCAAACATCAGCTATGATTTCACACCAAATTTCTCTTTCCGCTATCGTTTTGGGGCAGATGTTAAGGACGAACAACGTCAGTATCGTCGAGCACCTTCTACAAAAGCGGTTTTAAATGGTTCATATCGTGAAGATGAATTATCATTCATGGAAACGAATAATGAATTTTTACTTTCGTGGAATACAGATCGTTTAAATGGTTCAAAATTTCAAGTTGATTTGAAAGCCGGTGCGAATATTATGCGTCAGCGTTCTAATTTCTTGATTGCGAATAACCCACAATTATTATTACACGGAACAGATCCGAGTATTTATAGTTTGACGAATAATCGTTCTAATGTATTAGTCGAAAATCCAAAAGCATTAAAGGGAATTAATAGTGCTTTTGCTTTAGCAACATTGGCTTATGATAACTTCTTGTATTTAGACCTTACAGGACGTAACGATGTATCAAGTACATTGCCGACAGCGAATAATTCTTATTTTTATCCATCGGCTTCGTTGAGTGCCGTGATTTCTGAGAAACTAAATTTGAGTGCGAACTCGCCTTTATCTTTCTTGAAAGCTCGTTTTGCTTACGCAGAGGTTGGTAATGATACAGATCCTTATTTACTAAGCAATTATTATACACCGGAAGCATTGTTCGGTTCAAATTCTGCTTTCAGTGTCAATTCTTTGGCAGGAAACGCAGACTTACGTCCTGAACGGACGACTTCTTTTGAGGCGGGTATTGATGTTCGTTTCTTGAAAAATCGTTTGCGTTTAGATGCAACGTATTATTCAATGTTGTCGAAAGATCAGATTATCTTGTTACCAGTTGCAGCGACTTCGGGTAAGAATACAAGATTGACAAATGCAGGAGAGATTAGTAATAAAGGTATTGAAGTGGCACTTTCTGCAACTGCAATTAGAAGACAAAATGGTTTAAATTGGGATATTAATTTGAACTTAGGACATAATCGTGCGATAGTTGAGTCATTGCCAGAAGGCGTGAAAGATAATTATCCTATGGTTGCTAATATGTATCCAAATGATGGTGGTACAGCAGGTTTAGACTTGGTTGCTGTTGAGGGTGAGTTGTTAGGACAGTTACGTGGGTTGACATTTGTTCGGGATGAAAATGATAATATCATTCATGAGAATGGTTTACCAGTAACTTCTGAAGAGAAATCAATCGTTGGTTCTTATCAGCCTTATTTACGAGCTGGTATATATAATACATTTACTTATAAAAACTTGTCTTTCGGGTTTTTATTTGATGGTTCTTTTGGTGGAAAAATCTTCTCTCGTACACATGCTTTAATGAATACAGCAGGTGGAATTACGAATAATGATGATCCAAATTTGCCTATGTCGTCATTAGACGGTCGTGAAATTTATGATATTTCTTATGATGCGAGTGGTGCGCCTGTTTATGATTTGGTAGATGCTGGTGGTGTTGTTGGACCTGGTGTTGATATTGACGGTGGCGAAAACACAACAGTGGTTTCACCTCGTGATTATTTTTACGCTTATTATGGAAATGGTTTCCGTCGTGATAATATCGAGTCGGCACTATTTGATGCGACTTACGTCAAATTGCGTGAAGTTCGTATAGCATATCAATTCAATGGCGAAGCATTGGGTAACTTAGGTTTCGAAGGATTAAGTGTTGCTTTTGTTGGTCGTAATTTATTATTATTTACGGAAGTGCCATCAATTGATCCTGAAACGTACTCTATTCGTAATGGTCGTTTTGTTAATGGTTTTGAAAGTACACAATTGCCATCTACTCGTAATTTTGGTATTTCAATTAGTGCTACATTTTAAGTTTTGAGACATGGGATTTGGTTGGCTAATTGGCTAATCAAATCTCGTATTTACCTCAATACTAAAATTTTTAAAAAATCGAAATTGAAAAAATGAGAAATAACATAATAAAAATATTAAGTCTAATTGTAGTTTTTGCTTTTTCATCTTGTGAAGAAATAGAAACCTTAAATGAAAATCCTAACGAGCCGAGTGTTGTAACCGCAAGTGTTTTAATGACTTCGGGTATGAGAACAATGGGTAACTCTTCTGTTAATCAATCGTTCTTGTTAGGAAATAATGCGGCACAATTAACCGCAAAAACATTGCGTACGGAGATTGACGTTTATAATTGGAATGGCTTTCCATTAGTTTGGGATAAAATGTACTCTGGTTTAACGAATATCATTGAAGCAGAGCATTTGGCAGTAGCTGATGGCAACGAACAGATGGAAGGTGTTGCGATTGTAACGAAGTCTTGGGCTTTTTCTGTTTTAACGAATGCCTATGGTGATATTCCTTATTCAGAAGCAATTTCTGGAGTTGCCACTAATAACTTCACACCTGCTTATGATGCTCAATCCGATATTTATAACGGTGCAGAGGGAATATTGGCAGAATTGGAACGAGCTGTAACTTTATTGAGCGGTCCTGGGTCAATTGAAGGAGATATTATCTTGAATAATGATGCGGCAAAATGGATAAAATTTGCTAATTCATTGCGTTTACGCTTATTGATGCATTTATCAAATAAGCAAGATGTTAGTGCAGAAATTGCTGCTTTAGCTAATTCAAATTTATTATCAAGTAATAACGATAATGTTGTAATGACTTACACGGGAAGTTTCCCAAATGAGTTTCCATTATTACCTTTAAAAATTGGTGATTTTGATGCAGTTGCATTAGGAACGAGTGCTTATGATGTAATGACTGGTTATAACGATCCTCGTTTAACTCGTTATGCTCGTCCGAATGATGGCGATTATTCTAATACAATGGCAACTAACTTTTCTGGTGCGATTAATGGCTCAGAAAGTGCTTCTGCTTGTCCGAAAAATGGTTCTAGATTAGGTGCAGCATATTATGATTATCCTAATCAGACAAATGCTTCGACATTAGGAATTGATCGTGCTGAAAGTATTTTAATGACTTATTCTGAAGTAGAGTTTTTATTAGCGGAAGCCGCTTTGAAAGGTTATACAACGGCAAATATTGAAGGTCATTATAAAGCTGGTATTGAAGCTTCGATGAGTTATAATCAAGTAGATTTAGCTCCATTTGGATATGCTGACTTTGAGGATTATTACAATACTTCTGGTGTAGTTTATGATGAAGCAATTGATATTTGGGAGCAAAAATGGTTGGCATTGTTCTTCCACGGCTTAGAGCCTTACTTTGAGGTGCGTCGTTGGTTGGCAGAAAGTAATAATGACTTTAGTGCTATTCGATTCTTAGTACCGACTTGTCAAAATACAAATGATGACTTATTACCTGTTCGATTCTTGTATCCTGGAGAGGAGCAAAGTTTGAATAATGAGAATTATACACTAGCTATTGATAACTTAGGTGGTAATAATAGTTTTAATGCAAAAATGTGGTTATTAGATTTTTAATTTAAAATAACTTCTTTTGAAAAAAAACTGTTGGGACTGTATAAGTTAAACTATTTAAGGTTTAAAGCACATTACTCTAACATGGTTTGTCGTACTTATAAATAAAACGAAGGGAAGTAGCCGGTCTGCGCCTTCATTTCGCTTATTATTTTCACTACAAACGGTATAGGAGGTATGCTCTTGAAACTTAGCAAAACTTGCTTTACAGTATATTAGGGCAATTAACCCCCAACAAATTTAATTTTTTTTTAAAATGGTAGAAAATCAAATGATTTATTTAATGATAATCGGTCTTGCAGGACCGATTATCATTTTTTTAGTTACAAGGCGATTAAAAACGGTCGAGAATCAGCGGAAACAAACTTTGCGAAAGCGAAAGAGTATTAGTTCAACGACAACCGAAACGCCACTGGAAAATCCTATTAAATCTATAAAAGCAGAGGGAATCGAAAGTATCGAAACACGATTTTCGATTATCGGAACGATTGTCATCACGATTTTAGGGATTTTATGGATTGCCATTTTAGTAATTCCCTTTTTAAATTTTATTCCTGCAACCTTAGTATCTGTTATTTTAGGATCTTCAGCGGTCATTTCTGGTATTGCTGCACGACCAATTATCGAAAACTTTATGGCTGGGGTAATTATTACTTTTAACAAACCTTTTCGGGTTGGTGATACGGTAATTATTAATGAACAATACGGTACTATTGAGGATATTACGACTACACACACGATTTTAAAAATTTGGGATTGGCGGCGTTTAGTTATTCCAAATAGTACAATGATTACAAAAGAATTTATAAACTATACCATTAACGATAGTTATATCTGGCAAAAAGTCGGATTCAAGGTCGCTTATAATACGGATTTGGCATATCTAAAATCCTTGGCGATTGAGATTGCTGTGAATAGTCCAAACATTGTGGGTGATGAACCGCCTATGTTTTGGGTGATGAGTTTGGAAGATAATCATTACAAATGTTGGATTGCTGCCTGGAGCGATAGTCCTGCCAAAGCGTGGGAATTAGGGAACGACATCAGAAGTGCATTAATCAATGCTTTTCAGCAACATGGCATTCAAACGCACGGACATATTATTGTGAATGAAAGTGACTTTATTAAAAAGACAAAAAATGAGTAATAAAAAGAATAAATATTTTGATATACATGCACCTGTATTTTATCCGGCTTCTATCATCATCGTCTTGTTTATTGTCTTGACGTTGGTTATTGGAAAACCGATGGAGCAGGTTTTTGCTAATATTCAATCTCAAATTACGACAAACGCAGGTTGGTTATTAGTTTTGGTTGTAAATATGTTTTTGGCACTTGCCTTATACTTTTCTATTAGTAAAATTGGTAAAATACGTTTGGGCGGTAAAGACGCAGAACCTGAATTTTCGACTTTTGGATGGTTTTCAATGTTATTCAGTGCCGGTTTAGGAGTTGGGTTATTATTTTATGGGGTTGGTGAACCGATGATGCACTTTTCTAATGATGTAATAAATGAAACACCTGGTACCGCAGAAGCGGCAAAAAATGCGATGAAATATACCTTTTTGCATTATGGTTTACACGCTTGGGCTGTTTATGCAGTTTTGGGTGTCGCCCTTGCATTTTTTGCATTTAACAAAGGTTTGCCATTAACTTTACGCTCTGTTTTTTATCCAATTTTAGGTGATAAAATAAATGGTTGGATTGGTGATTTGATTGATACTATAGCCGTTGTCGCAACGCTTTTTGGTTTGGCGACTTCACTTGGTTTAGGCGTCGGACAAGTATCTGCTGGCTTGAATTACTTATTTGGTACAAATGATACAATAGCGTTTCAAGTTTTCTTAATTGCTGTAATTACAGGAGGAGCAACGGTCTCAGTGGTCTTAGGATTAGACAAAGGGGTGCGTGTATTGAGTGAATTAAATATGCGTTTGGCAATAGTATTTTTGGTCTTAATGTTACTTTTAGGCCCAACGGTTTATTTGTTGGATGGTTTCATTCAGAATGTTGGAGTTTACTTCCAAAATATGATTGAATTAGGTGTATTGACGGAAGTCTATCAAGGTACGACATGGCAACACGATTGGACAATTTTCTATTGGGCTTGGTGGATTGCTTGGTCTCCTTTTGTAGCAATGTTCATCGCAAGAGTTTCAAAAGGTCGGACAATTCG
Organism: uncultured Saprospiraceae bacterium; assembly: GCA_963933585.1. Classification (GTDB taxonomy): domain Bacteria; phylum Bacteroidota; class Bacteroidia; order Chitinophagales; family Saprospiraceae; genus CAWVWD01. The sequence continues at coordinate 5,635 of CAWVWD010000005.1, read as the reverse complement.
GGAATTCTTTTTAGGAGTTATGTTAGTGCCGTCATTATTAACTTTTTTATGGATGAGTGTTTTTGGTGGTTCAGGGATTTATTTAGAATTACAACAAGGCATCAATATTTCAGATGCGGTTAATGAAAACGTTTCAACGGCATTATTTGTCATGTTAGAAGAATATCCATGGAGTACCCTGATGAGTGTTTTGGGTATTATCTTGGTGACGAGTTTCTTCATTACCTCGTCAGATTCTGGTTCTTTAGTTATTGACAGTATTACCGCAGGTGGAAAGTTAGACGCACCCGTCGGACAACGAATTTTTTGGGCGTTCGTAGAAGGGACCGTCGCGGCAACTTTACTCTTAGGCGGTGGTTTAAAAGCCTTACAAACTGCATCCATTGCCTCCGGGTTGCCCTTTGCTATTATTTTGATTATTATGTGTTTCTCGTTGGTCAAAGGACTTCATGAAGAAGTTCGAGCCATGGAAAAAGCTGAAAAAGTTAAGGAGCGAACCACGTATCAAAATATTATTACAGATTTGGTGAATAAAAGAAAAACGAAATAAGATGTTATTTAAACAGATATTAGTCGCCTTAGATTTGACAGAAATGGACGATTTTTTACTCCGTTATGCCTTATTTTTGGTTAAAAAATTCAAAACAGAAAAAGTCTATTTTGTTCATAATATTAAGCGGTATGATTTGCCCGAGGCGATAGATGAGCTTTTAATCGAAGTGGGCAAACCGCTAGAACAATTGATAACGGAAGATTTGACGGAAAAGATAGAAGGCGTATTTAGCGAAAGCGATATAAAGCCGTCTATTTTGGTCAAATATTCGGACTCGACTGCACACACACTGACGGATGTTGCGGAAAAATTAAAGGTAGATACCATTGTTTTAGGTAAAAAAAATGCCTTTAAAGGAACGGGGCTTCAGGTGGATAAAATATTACGATTGACGAATCAGTCCGTTTTATTAGTTCCAGATTGCAAGTTTGATAATATTACCAATTTGGTCGTTCCAATTGATTTTTCAAAACATTCCAAAAAAATCTCAAATATTGCTCAAAATATTGCAAGTACTGCAATTGCTAATTTGAATACCGTGCATGTGTATCAATTACCTCGATGGTTTTTTCCATATATTCCCGAAGGAAAAGCGAATATATCATTACTGAAAGATGCCGAAAGATCATATCAAAAGCTAGTCGCTTCTACGGATTTAGAAAATACAAAATGTGACTTTTTATCAGGAAAAGATAAGGGTATCGCAAAAACGATTCAAGCATATGCCGTTAAGCAAAAAGCTGATTTTTTGATATTGGGTTTAAAAGGTAAAAATCAACTTACAGGTTTTCAATTAGGCAGTGTTGCCGCAAAAATTAGCCAATTAGATTGGCATATTCCTGTTCTATTTGTTCGATAGTTTTTTTTAATAAATTCATACCTTCATTCAAAGTGAGGGTATGAATTACTATTTTAATAATCCGTTATCCATGTTTTAGGTAAAAACCCATCTTCAATCTCTGCCAAATTCACATCAGCTTTCACCAATCGTTTACTAATCCGACCATTCATCGCAACGTGTGCATCAACCGTCACAATAGGATTTACAAAACCATGCTTTCGTTTATATTCTTCCGCTAAAAGATGTGCAAATTGCAAGATAAAATCTGGCTGAATTGCCATTTGTTTTTCTTGATAATAAGTCAAATAATCACCGTTTACAATTTCTGATTTTCGACTCGTTTCGCTATCCGCAACAGTGAAAGTTGCTAAACCGTGTTTTTCTACCAACATCACTCGCCATGAGAAGCGATAACCTTCTTCTGACCAGAAGAGGTGATTTGGGTAAAGTAAGTGACGGAAAGGTAATAGCACTTGAATTAGTATGTAACATACCAAAGTACACTTTAAGAAGTTCGTTTTGCTTCGAGTATTAAAAAACCAACCTTTTCCGTCATACTGAATTTGTTTCAGTATTTCCTCTGGACTACGTTGGAATGACGGTCTTTTACGAATTTTCAGGAATCGAATAATCCAGTTATGTACCTTTTCATGCCATTTCCCCGAAAAGAAAATCAACGTGGAAAAAATCATTATCATTGGAAATAAACCAATATTGAATAACAATTTCGTCAGGACATGAAAGATGATTACAGCGATATAAGCCAACGGTCGAGTTTTACGATTTAATAGAAAAAATGCAATTGTTAAATCATAAAATGCCCCAAAGTAGCTAAAAATATAAGCCGTTTCTTTGAATTGAAATAAATAACCTAAAATTGGAAAATTAGTACGTTCTGGTAACCAAATTGCCATTGGCATTGCATGAAAAATCCAATCAGGATTGATTTTCGCTAAACCTGCGAAGAAGTAAACGCCACATAATTGAATGACAATGATATGAACGGTCCAAGCTGGAACTTTGTCTAATTTTAAATTCGGCTTTCGCCAAATATCGATGGCGTATTTACGGTTGGCAGGAAGAAAGATTAATAAGAAAGCAAGGAGGATTACTAAATAATAATGGTTTAAATAATTGGTAGCGTCCAATAATTCAGAATAGGTAAAAGTTAGGAAAAACGTAATTGCCGAAAGGCGATAAAATGCACCTAACATAATGCCGATTGCAGAAATTATAATCAACGAATATAAAATATAACAACCAGTCTCACTTGGAACGATTATCCATTCGAAACCATAAAATTTGAAAAAGAAAGTCGGTTCAACGTAGAGCTTTTGTATCCAATCAGAAAATATAAAGCGAATTGCACCGAATACCATTAATGCCCCGAAAAGTACTCGAAAAGTGATTAGCGGATTGATTAATATTGGTTTTTGCCAATTGGTGAATATGCTTTTTATCATTGGAAGTAACTTCACTTTTCGTATATTAAATATTGCGTTTTGAAATAACATATAATACTAAAACCCGAAAACAGAAACCGTCATTCCGACTTATGCGGGAATGACGGTTTCTGTTTTATTTCCTTAGTTTTATGCCTTGATATGTTTAATCTGAATCACTTGGATTATCAATATAAGTGATTGAAACACAAAGCACAGAAGGCATATCTGTTTTGATATTTATTAATTGCTTCGTAACTTCATTATATACATTGACAACACTTTGTGCATCATTTTCTACAATATCAGAAAGTTGATTTTGTAGATTAGAAACTGAATTTATCGCTGTTGTAAATTGTTCTTGAATCGCAGCGTTTAGGGTTTTATCCCCTTTCATTGTACCGATAGCTTCTAAGTAATCATCCAAACTTAAGCCTGTTTTCCCTAAGTAAAAATCACGACTGCTTTCTAAGCCCTTGACCGCTAATTCGAGAGAACGTCCCGAGAAATAGGCTTCGACTTTAGTTGGATTTATGAATCCTAAAGTTAGAACGCCTGACGGAATGCCTAATTTATCTCGTTTGATGTATTCGTAATTTTGATTAAAACCATTAACGATAAGACTTAGTGAACTTCCTGCTGCTGTTCCTGTATTCGTGACGAATTCTGTCTTATAAGTTCCTTCTGTCCAAGCATTGAAAGTATTGTCTACACGACTCTTGATATCATTTATTACACCATCTAAATAGAAACTATAAAGCGTTGGAGTTGAAGCCGTAGTATATTTATTAATAATTTCGGCATCGTTTGCAGCAATTCCGTAAAGCAAATAATCCATCGCCGGAAAACCTTTATCATAAGCATCGGGACTTGTGAAGTCATAATCCGAATTTTGGATTTTTTCATTTACAATTGCCGTATCTAACGGAAAATTATTTAAGCTATTATGCAAAAACTCAACCGCTCCTGGACCAAACTCATAAGGAGAAGCAACTTGCCAAGCTAAATATGCATCAAACCAAGCTGTTCGTAAATTGTCTAAAGTTGATTGATTTGTATTTGACTGAAAGTCAGATACTTTAGCTTCTAATACATCAACCTTTACCTTTAAGTCTGTATATGCAGGAATAATTAAATTATCTGCAAGGTTCGTAAACATTCCTTCTTGATCAAAATCCGTATCACAACCGGTAATTTGTGGGTCATCGCTACAAGCAGTAATGAATAATACGAAAGTAAATAGCGCAAATATTTTTAGTGTCTTCATTTTCCATAAACTTCCGCTATTCCGAAGTAGAAAATATTTCTCTGGTTTTTCCAGAATAAACTTTCCTACGCCGGAATGACGGTTTCTACTTTATCTTTTTTAAATCGTATGCTTTTTATAAACTATCTTTTACATCCTCTAAACCGTAATATACGGCTAATTGATCTTTTGCAGCTTGCAAGCTGGCTTCCGTTACATTGTAAAAATTCATATCGGCGAAATTAGAATCTCCTCCAACTTGTACCAATAAATCATTCACATTTGCAATCGTTACTTTTTTATTCACATTGAATTGTAAAGAATATACAAAAGCTGCTACTTCTGAAAGAGAGTGATTACGAAGTGCATCATCATTGAAATCGCTAATTGCATTATTCAAATAATGAATCGCAGTTCCAACAGAAACCAATTCCCAATTTGCTTGAATTTCGATAATTGCTTCATCTCTTGCTGTCAAATCATCATTAGAAATAGCGGCACGACCTTTCAAGAAATTATCCATGATTCCTGCATTAGTCCCCAAAATAGCATCTCTATCATTAGAGTATTTTCCCCAAAATGCTAAACCATCCGTATTCGTTGGAAAATCGATTGGAACCGCTAAGTAACCAAACGCTTCGTCCCAGTGATGCTCCATTTCAGTTCCTTCGCCTGCTGTAACAGTGGTATTATCTACATTCATCTTATCTGAACCTAAATAAATAGACGTTGACTGATAATACAAACATGCTCCCATTAATCCTTTTTCAATAGCTTGTGTATATTCTAAACCGTTTCCATTCATTAAATATGCTTTCAAACCGTTTAAACTTACCACAACTCCTGCTTGACCATTTGAGCCACTTAACATCGATTGACTTGCTGCTTCAAAATCGTCAAATAAACCTTCAAAAACAGTTTGTTGTGCTTCAAAAGTTTTATTTTTCAGCTGCTTAGAATAAGTTTGGACAAACCCTGCATTCGTAGCGTCATTTTCAAACATTGCTTTTAATTTATCCGCACTTACAGTATTTCCTGCTGTATTCGCAGTTTTCATATAAGTTGTCATTTCAGATAACATCGCTAAACGCTGTGATTGTCCACCATAACTGACATTTTCGAAATTGTAAGTTGTCGGAATCGTATACGTTTCCGGTTCTTGTTCGTCTGTCGTACAAGCTGCGATTGTCAATACAAATAACATTAGTACAGCTAAGAATTTAATATTTGATAATTTGTTCATGCTTTTAATCTTTTTAATCTTTATTTAGACTTAATTTAAATACATATGCAAAAAAAATAGAAATTGCTACTATTGTTATTTGGACTTAATACAAATAACTTGGCCGCAAATCTAAAACAGTAATTTTTAATTTTCTAATTTTTAATTAGATTTTTTCTAAATAGTGGTTTTTGCCAGTTTTTAAATTTCACTTTAAAGGATAAATCAGTTTATTATTTTTCAAACATTAGTTACACTATCTTGTTTAATAGTAAGACTACTCTTATTAAGTTTAAAATACAAAATAATCAGCTGTTGATAATTTATAGTT
>CAWVWD010000004.1:0-25587 GCA_963933585.1 uncultured Saprospiraceae bacterium | reverse complement strand
AAAGGAACATAAGATTTCGCAAAGTTCGCAGAGAAAAATCTTAGTGGACTTTGCAAAACCTCTGTATTCTTTGCGGTTAAACACTTTAAAAAATGCTAACAGCGACTTTTAAGAAACATACTTTAATTTTCAAGCAAGCAAGCGGCACTTCTCGGGGCGTTTTGCGGACGAAAGATAGTTATTTTATCCTTTTGAAATCAACCGAAAAACCTGGCATCGTTGCCATTGGAGAATGTGGATTGTTACGAGGTTTGAGCGTAGATGACGTACCGGATTATGAAAAAGTTTTATCAAAAGTTTGTCAAGATATAAATAATTTCCCTTATTGGGTGAGTGAAGGATTACGGGCGTTTCCGTCTATTCATTTTGGCTTAGAAATGGCCCTTTTGGATTTAAAAACCGATGCCACGAAAATTCTATTTTCCTCTGACTTTACAAAAAAAGAAAAACCAATTTTAATCAATGGTTTAATTTGGATGGGAGAAAAACAATTTATGTTTGATCAAATAAAAACAAAAATTGCCGAAGGTTGGAATTGTATCAAATTGAAAATCGGAGCAATTGATTTTGATGCAGAAATTGAATTATTAAAATACATTCGCAGTCAATTTTCCCAAAGCGATATTGAATTGCGAGTAGATGCAAACGGTGCATTTTCGCCCAAAAATGCGTTAGAGAAATTGAACCGTTTGGCAGCAATGGATTTACATTCTATCGAGCAGCCAATTAAGCAAAAACAGTGGGAAAGTATGGCGGAATTATGCGAAAAAACGCCACTTCCGATTGCTTTGGATGAAGAACTAATCGGTGTTTTTGATTTTGCTGAAAAGCGAAAAATGATGGAAACGATTAAACCACAATATTTGATTTTTAAACCGAGTTTTATCGGTGGTTTTAAAGGTACACAAGAGTGGATTGACCTATGCAACGAGTTCAAAACGCCTTGGTGGATGACTTCCGCCTTGGAGTCAAACATCGGCTTAAACGCCATCGCACAATGGACAGCAACCCTTGATAATGCTTTGCCACAAGGTTTAGGAACAGGTCAGCTTTATACGAATAATTTGGAGTCGCCTTTGGCGGTTGAGGGCGGATTATTACGTTACAAACGAGATGGAAAGTGGGATTTGAGTCTGTTGGATTAGCTTAGAAACCGTGTCGGTTTTACAAATCGACACGGTTTAATTACGAGTTATCCAAACTGTTTTTTTTGACTAATTTAAAGTCTTCCCCAACAAGCGTTTCATCAAAAGTCATTAAATCCCAAACGCCATTATTATATTCCAACGCAGAAAGGTTTTCCACCCAATCTCCGGAATTTAGATATAAAATCGAACCTTTTTCATTGGTAAAAACTCGATTTTGTGGTTTATGAACGTGACCACAAATCATAATATCATATTTATTTTCAATCGCCTCGTCTAAAGCCATTTTTTCAAAGTCAATAGATTTTTTGGACATTTGTTTGCTAAACGATTTGATGTTTTTTGCGACTTGAATAGGTTTTATTTTGAATAGTTTGAATAAGCGATTAATTCCCTTTTCTAATAAAATACAATGCTCGTAAACCCGACCGCCAAATGCTGCAAATTTCTGATTTTTAACGGTTTTATCGTATTTATCGCCATGATGAAACCATACCTTTTTATCGCCAATTTTTAAGGTTAATTCATTTTGAATATGAATATTTCCCAAAGAAAAATCACCGAATTTTCGAATCAAATCATCGTGATTTCCAGGAAGAAAATAGATAGGAATTCCTGTTGCCGCAAGGCTGAATATCTTTTGTAAAACAGCTAAATGACTTTTGGGAAAATAGCGTTTTCGGAATTGCCAAATATCAATTAGATCGCCATTAATAATCAGCGTTTTGGGATGGATACTTTCCAGATATAAGATTAACTCCGATGCTCGACTACCAAAAGTACCTAAGTGAATATCTGAAATTATTGCTATTTCTACTTTTCTAATTGTCATTTGTTTGAGTTTGTGCTATGTAATCAAAATAATACTTACCAAGGCTACTATTCTAAACTTGAAAATCCTTGATATCGCTCTGACGTAATAGCAATCCCGAGAAAAACCGGGACAGGCTGCCGAAAACGCCGAAAAATACCGATTTTTTTAAAATTTAAAAAAAAGTTATTTTACAACGTTAGAATAATTGCTTTTACGAATGTAAGCCAATTGAATATCAGAATGTTATCACTTTGAAATATTAGTTTACTACAAAGGTATTGTTCTTTTTTATTTCTATTTGTCTAACGCAAAAGTTTATGAAAAGATAATTTTGAGGATACAATCAAGTTAATAAACGTTTGAAAATCTATAAAATGACAAGATTCGTATTAAAAATTGTTGTTGGTTTTTTCGATATAAAATACTTTATTAATGATATTTGCCATTAATAATCAGAATTTTATTTTATAAAATACCCTTATATAGATTTTTATTCTAAAGGAGTGGTTTTATTAAGATGAAATCTTATTTGCCAAAAATTTCGTTATTAATGAAAATACCTTGATTTTTGGGAAAAGAGGTTTAAAGGGATAGTGGTTCATAGCTATAAAGGGGCGTATCGTCCGTTTTTATATCTATAAACATAAAACCTTTAAACTTTATATTCACTAACATATTTTATACTAATTACTAATGAAAGAAGTTTATATTTTATCCGCAGTTCGTACCCCTTTAGGAAGTTTTGGTGGTGCATTATCAAGTGTTTCAGCAACAAAATTAGGTTCAATTGCTATCAAAGGAGCTTTGGAAAAAGCAGGCGTTGATGCGAAGGAAGTACAGGAAGTTTTCATGGGAAATGTCGTTTCGGCAAACTTGGGACAAGCACCTGCTCGTCAAGCGGCTATTTTTGCAGGAATTGGGACGAACGTTCCAGCGACAACGGTGAATAAAGTTTGTGCATCGGGAACAAAAGCGATTATGTTGGCGGCTCAATCTATTATGTTGGGTTTAAATGATGTAGTTGTTGCGGGCGGAATGGAAAATATGTCTGCGATTCCTTTTTATATGCCGAAAGCTCGTTGGGGAAATAAGTTCGGTGATACGAATTTGGTAGATGGTTTAATGAAAGACGGTTTGACGGACGTTTATAATGAATGTGCGATGGGCGTTTGTGCAGATGCAACGGCTGCGAAATTTGAGATTAGCCGTGAAGCTCAAGATGAGTTTGCGATTAATTCTTATAAAAAAGTAGCAGATGCAACGGAGAAAGGAATCTTTGCAGCGGAAATCGTACCAGTAGAAATTAAAGGAAGAAAAGGAACAATTATCGTTTCAGAAGATGAGGAATATAAGCGAGTGAAATTTGAAAAAGTACCGAATTTACGTCCAGCATTCTCGAAAGACGGAACGGTTACAGCTGCAAATGCTTCCACTATTAATGACGGTGCATCCGCTTTGATATTGGTAAGCAAGGAAAAAGCGGAAGAATTGGGTTTAGTGCCTATCGCTAAAATCGTTTCTTTTGCAGATGCTGCTCAAGAGCCAGAATGGTTTACAACTGCGCCTACTTTGGCTGCTCCTATCGCTTTGGAACGTGCCGGTTTGACGATGGATGATATGGATTATTTTGAGGTGAATGAAGCATTCTCAGTCGTTACCATGGCTTTTGCTCAAACATTTGATTTGCCAGATGATAAGGTAAATGTATTTGGTGGTTCTGTAGCAATCGGTCATCCGCTTGGTGCTTCAGGTGCAAGAATCGTGACGACTTTGATTAATGTTTTACATCAAAAAGGTGGAAAGTATGGTTTGGCTGCGATTTGTAATGGCGGTGGTGGAGCGAGTGCTTTGATTGTAGAAAGAGTTTAAATGATTGTTTGATTGCTAAATTGTTGAATTGTTTCTTTAATGAAAACGGATGTATTAAATAGGATTGGTTGGGTACGGTTCAAATTGTCATATTAGTTAAAATAGCTCTTTAACTAATGCGACAATTTGAACCGTATCCAACATTCTCAACTAAAAACAAAAAATGGAAAATTTTTTATATTATAAATCAAATCAAAAGTAGTCAAGACTTTAAAAGCGGAAGGTGTAAAGGATATAAAAGTTGAAAATAATATTGTCAAAGGAATTTTTAAAGACAATTTGATTTCTGCTAAATTGTATATTGAAATCGAGATTATTTCAGATTTTATTAATATAACGGTTAGTGCAAATCAAATACTAAATTCGGGAGAAGGTAACGAATTGATAAAAAAAATAATCTTAAACTTTCAACGAGAAAACCTATAAGGCTCTATACGGTGAGTTATTTTGCACAATGCAGTCTTAGTCAAATTTTGAGCATCTTTAGTTGTCAATAATTTGATAATCAATGTGTTATGTTTTTTTTAACTGATGAATAAATATGTCTGGGTATTTAAAGGAACGCACTAAAATTAAATTGCCATGAAGTATTTCTTACTATGTTTATCTTGCTGTTTTTTCTTTTCTTGTAAAAGAATAATGGTATAAAAGACTGGGAAGCCGCTGTTCAATCTAATTCTAATGCGGATATAGTTTTTATTAAAGTGAATTTTGATATACATCCGTGGTGGAATAGTAAGTATTTGGAAAAGGTGAAATTAGAATATTAAAAAAAAAGGGTTGAACGTAATACGTTCAACCCTTTTTACATTCTAATTCAACATACTTTCCAACTCCCCAGTTTTCTTAATCGTAATCTTACTACCATGAATTTCGATTAAACCTTCCGCTTTAAAATCTGACAAAGTACGAATAACCGTTTCTTTCGCTGTTCCGACCATACTCGCCAAATCGTCCCGAGGAACAGCCATGGTAAAGAATTTTTTATCCTCTTCTTTGTAACGTTCTTGCAAACGTAATAAGGCATCAGCGACACGTTTACGAACAGAATTATAAGCCAATTCTAAAAGGCGTTGTTCATTTTCGATGACGTTATGTGCCAATAGTTTGATGAAGCGATTCGCTACGTCCCGGTTATTATGCAGCAGCGTAAAAAAGTCATCTTTTGGAATAATGCTCACTTCGGTATTTTCCAAAGCAATCGCACTTTCGCCATAAGTGACGTTTTGAAGCATGGCTAAATAGCCGATAAAATCTCCTTGACCATGTAGGGAGACGATAAATTCTCGTCCATCACTATTAGTTTTACAGATTTTTATTTTTCCTTTATGAATAAAATAAACCTGTTTTGGGTAACTGCCTTCGTAAAAAATAGGGTCCTTTTTGCGATAGAGACGAATTTCTCTATCTTCGGATAAAGCCGTTAATTCTTGAACACCTCGTGCTTCATTAATAAAGGCGCGTAAACCCTGCTCGTTATTTTCAAATGTCTTGTTGAGTTGTTCGCTTTTTTTAAGTCGCATTTCGATGACTTCCATTAGTTCGACATCTTCAAACGGTTTGGTCAAATAATCGTCTGCACCGAGATTCATACCTCTTCGGAAATCACTTTTTTCAGCTTTTGCCGTCAAGAAAACGAAAGGAATCGTAGCAGTCTCAATTGATTGATTCAAGATTCTCAAAACGCCATAACCATCTAATTCGGGCATCATAATATCACAAATGATTAAGTCTGGTAGTGCTTGTTTTGCTAAGCGAACACCAATTTTACCATTTTCAGCCGTTACAATATCGTAACCTGAGAGTTCCAGTATTTCTGCTGTATTTTCTCTTACTTCAAAATTATCTTCTATTAATAGTATTTTCTTCATCTGTGGTTTTTAGATTTCTGAGTGCTGATTGGTAACGGGTAACATATAAATAGTGGCGTGTAAATAATAACGATTCAACTTGAAATTTGAAAGTTGAGTTAATTCAAAGGAAAGTGAACAATAAATGTAGTTCCTTCATTTAATTCGCTTTCAAAGGTAATTTTGCCATTCATTAGTTCTAAATATTTTCGGACGATGTTCAGTCCAAGCCCTGTTCCTTGAACATTTAGGGCATTTTTTGCACGAAAAAATCGAGTAAATAAATATTCTTGTTCTTTTTTAGGAATTCCAATTCCAGAATCTTTTACCGTTAATATAATATGATTACGATTAACTTCAGTATCAATAAAAATATCTTTTTTTGAATATTTAATTGCATTTGATAAAAGGTTAATACAAATATTACGGGAGAATTTCATATCCATAAAGACCCTTGTTGAGCCTTTATGTTCATAAATAATATTTTGATTTGGTTTTGCAATCGGTCTAATCTCTTCTACTGTTTTAAGTATCAATTCTTTCAAATCAAAACCTTCTGGTTCATTTTCAAAACCACCTTCCTCTAATTTACTCAAAGACAAGAAATCATTCAAAATACCAGTCAGGTTTCTAACCGTAGACTTTATTCGATCAACATGTTTTTGCCTTTTTTGTTCTGTTCCCGATTCTGTATACCGACCGATTAAAGAAGCAGAAGTCAGAATTGTACTTAGAGGTGTTCGGAATTCATGGGAAGCCAGCGAGACAAATCGAGATTTTAATTCATTGAGTTCTTGTTCTTTTTCTAATGCTTTCCTAACTTCTTTTTGTGATCTTTTTAGTTTAGCCGCTACAATTGTTCGTTCTTGAATTTCATTTTTTAAAGTATCATTTGTTAATAACAATTTATTGACAACTTCTACCAGTTTTTCCGTTCGCTCCTCTACCCTTTTTTCTAATTCGATATTTAAGCTTTTAATGTGTTTTTCTGCTTCTTTTTGTTGTGTTAAATCGTGGATTAAACCTGCAAAAATTTTCCTATCACCAAAGTTAATTTCACTTACACTAAGCAGAAAAGGAAACTGTGTTCCGTCTTTTCGCAACCCTATTATTTCTCGACCAACACCAATGATTTTTTGTTTCCCTGTTTCCAAATACTTATTTATATAAGTATCATGATTTCTTTTATGAGGATTCGGAGCGATAATAGCAACGTTTTTATCAATCAGTTCTTCGACCTCATAACCAAATAAATGTGCGGCTGCAGGGTTTACGATTTGCATAATTCCACGTTCATTTATCGTAATAATTCCATCGATAGCATTGTCAATAATCGCATTAAGTTGGTTTTGACTTTCTTGAAGGGCTAATTCTGCTTCTTTGAGCTGCGAAATATCATGGATAATTCCAGTATAAATCGTTTTATCTCCTAGTTTTACCTCACTGACACTTAGGAAAAATGGAAATATGGAACCATCTTTTCGCCTTCCTTTTACTTCTCGACCAATTCCAATAATTTTCTTTTCTCCTGTATGTTGGTAATTGTGAATATAACCATCATGTTGATTATGATATGGCTCTGGCATCAAGAGTTTTATATTTTTACCAATTACTTCTGACTCTTCATATTTAAATAAATCTGCCGCTGCAGGATTAATAGATTCGATTAATCCGCTCCTACTAATAGTAATAATTCCATCTATTACGGTATTAAAAATTGCCTCAAGTCTTAATGCTTGTTCAGAACGATTCATCTGTGTTTGTTTTTTATAATTAGTCTATCAAGGTAAATGATGATTAAAGTCATTGGTTGTACCTATTCATACTGGTACTTTTGACCTGTATTTTATGTACAGTTAAGATATAAATATCTAGTGAAAAAATAATGAAAAAAGGTAAACTCAAAAGTGTGGATTATTTATACTCAACTCAACTATAGATAGATTACAAATTATAAGTAGACTAACAAATATATTACCACAAACATTATAGGCTTCAAAAACCTATAATGTTTACAATGAAATACGGACATAATTTTTTAATGTTGAAATAACGACTTAAGCTTATTTAATAGTTATACAATGAAGAGAAGGTAGATTAGTAATAAAATTATGCGAAACATTAAAATATTAGGAATCGGCAGCTCGAAATACCGAATATTACTTAATAACTTGACCGAAGTCGTTAAGGAATTAAATATTGAGGTAGAAGTCGAAAAATTTGAGGAAATAGAGGATTTTATACATTTTTCAATCGTAAAAATCCCGACACTAATGATTAATAACGAAGTCGTTATAGAGGGTTATGCACCTACGGCAGAGGAACTAAAGCGAATATTCTTTCAAAAATTCACAAAATTCATAAACGGTTAAAAAGTATCTTAATCTATTATTACTATTAAACAATTCAAGTTTGACGATTATTTATTTTTAGCATTCTTATTCAAAGGCAAACGCATCAAAATAAGATTATGATTTTAGGTTGGTATTTTTAGTTTTCGTTTTTTCAATACTTGCACCCGTACCTGCTTAAAAAGTTATTCTAATTCAACCCAGCCTAGCTTATCTATTTTCAAGGATTGGACTGGATTTTATACATCAGACAATTAAGTAGGTATAAAAATACTTTTATTGAAATATTGTAAAAAATATAATATTTTGAGTGTCACTATTTTTTTTACACAACTTTGTATTATAAACAATTTTTTTATAATTTTAGGTATAAATACCTGTCATATATCAAGGTGATAATAAAGAATAGGAGATGTTTCTTGCTGTATCATTGGGGCATAATAAACAAATAAATATACCGAAAAATAATTATAATGAAATATTTTACGACAACAGCATTCATCCTTTTATTTATGGTTTTTACAGTATCTGCTTTTTCGAATAGCAATGCAAAAATTTACAAAGGTTCTGTAACACTGGAGAATGGACAAGTTTTGGAAGGTCAAATTCAAATGTTAAGTCCAACACTAAATGAAATTAAAGTAAAATTCATCGATAATAACGGTAAAAGTACCACATACAAAGCAAAAGAAGTAGCTACTTATAGCTTCATATTCCCTAAGTACAATGCTGAAACTAAGTCATATGACAATAGTGTAATTGAGTATGTAAAAAAAGAAGTTAAAGTTGCTCCTATTCCTTTTGGACCAAAAGAAGTTTTAGTGGAGCGTCAAGTTAGTGGTGTCATTAATTTATATAATTTTTATGTAGAAACTCGTGCTTCTTCACAAGCATTCACTCATAATTTTTTAGTGGAAAAAAATGGAGAAACGATTGTGTTGGATAGCAAAAATTATAGAAATATTTTAAAAGATATGGTTGCGGATCATCCGGAATTAAAAGCGAAAGTTGGAAAAAAAGGATATAACTATAAATATATTGCCAATGTAATTAGTGAATATAATAATTATGCAACTCCTGAAGGAATGCATTTGGGCATAAAATAATTCATAATTGATTAAGTATTTTTTCGGAAAGAACACCGAGTCTAAAATTTTAGGCTCGGTGTTCTTTGTTTTGTCCTATTTATACTAAAGTATTAGTCCATACAGTTACATCTAAAATATAATTGTATGGACTAATTTATCTTCGGAATTCAAAATTATAATTATGACAAAAAAGATTACACTGAGTATATTATTCGTTTTAATGATTTCTTGTTTTGCGTTCGGTCAAGCGGATATTGAGTTTTGGTTCGTGGCTCCAGAAGTAGATGCTGGATATGGTGATGATCCGATTTTTTTGAGGTTAACAGCCAAAAATCAAGCAGCGATTGTAACTATCGGACAACCAGCAAACCTTGGAGGCGTGACACTGACACAAACTATACCTGCGAATACAACCGTTTCCATTAATCTAACACCATTTAAAGCACTATTAGAAAATCAACCTGCGAATACGGTTTTGGTTAAAGGGATTCAAATTCAATCTACAAATCCAATTACCGCTTATTATGAAGTTGCAAATACCTCAAATCCAGAAATATTTCCCTTAAAAGGAAGCAGTGCTTTGGGGCAATTCTTCTATTTGCCGGGACAAAATACTTTTGGAAATCAACTTGGAACACCAGCTTTTGATATCGTAGCCACTGAAAATAATACAACGATTACAATTATTCCAACCGATGCACTCATTGGTCGTGCAGCGAATGTTTCCTTTACAATTACCTTAAATGCTGGAGAAACATACTCTTGTGTGGGTACAAATACAACTGCTACTGGAACATTAGCTGGCTCAAAAATTACATCTAATAAACCAATAGCCGTTACGCATAGTGACGACTCCTTATTCAATAATGGTGCCCGGGACTTGATTGGTGATCAGATTGTTCCAGTCAATATTTTAGGAACAGAGTATATTGCCGTAAAAGGTTTGGGAACGAATGAGCGAGTTTATATTGTGGCCACTGAAAACAATACTACTTATTATTTGAATGGAAATTCTGGTTCAACGGTGAATATCAATGCTGGTCAAATTCAATCTTATGCGATAACTGGAAATGCCGTTTATATTACCTCTGATAAACCGATTTATGTTTTACATCTTTCAGGAAATGGGAGGGAATTAGCGGATGCTTTATTGCCACCGATTGGATGTACAGGTTCTGATAAAGTTGGTTTCGTAAGAACTGCTGGAAGTGGATTATTTACCGTTATGGTTGCAACGACGGTTGGAAATGAAGGAAATTTTTTGGTAAATGGTTCGGCTGCTCCGTTGCAAGCTTCTAACTTTTTTGCTATTCCCGGGAATCCAAACTGGGTTGGCGCAAGAGTGAATTTGACAAATGGACAAGCTCCAACAGGAAATAACATTATTGAAAATACTTCGGGATTATTTCATTTAGGAATTTTAAATCAATTAGGCGTAAGCTCTGAATATGGTTATTTCTCGAGTTATAGCACGTTGAATTTGGGCTCAGATAGAACGATTTGTATCACAGACGCACCGTTACAATTGGATGGAGGGTCTAATAGTTCATCGTTTTTGTGGAATGATGGCAGTACAAATCGGTTTTTAAATGCGAGTCAATCCGGTGAATATTTTGTTCAGACGACTTTGTATAATTGTATTAGTACGGATACGATTACCGTCACATTTCAAACACCTCCAACGATTACCATCCGTTCAGATACGTCACTTTGTCCAAATGAAATGACGGATATTTCTGCAACGGTTCCAAATATGCAAAGCATTGTTTGGTCAAATGGTTCGACGGATACAACACAAACAATCAGCGTGACTGGAATGTATGTAGCGATATTAACAGATTCTGTTTATTGTGTCGTGGAGGATTCTGTTTATGTAGATTTTTATCCAAATCCTTATGTGGAATTAGGGAATGATACGGTGATTTGTGACGGTAATCTAATTACCTTAATTGCTGATGTAAGTAGTGTTGGAACGTTTTTGTGGTCGGATGGGTCGACAGACGGAAGCTTAGGAGTAGGCACCGTTGGAATATATTCTGTTGATATTTTGGATGAAAATGGTTGTGCTGCTTTGGATTCTGTTTTTGTAGATGTTTTAACTTCTTTGGTTCCAAATTTACCGACAGATACCACGATTTGCCAAGATATAATTTTACGTATTAATGCGTATCAACCGACCGTTGAAACTTATTTATGGATGGGAGAATCCGCATTTTATAATCAAAATGAGGTAACAGATTCGGTTTTTATTATTACTTATCCGGGTTTTTATACGTTGGAAATGACGAATCAATGTGGCGGTTTGACACAATATTTGGAAGTTAAAAAGGAAGATTGTACTTGTGAGCCTTTTATTCCAAATGTGTTTACACCAAATGGAGATGGCCGAAATGATAAATTTCAGGTTTTTGCAAATTGCGAATTTCAAGATTTTAAAATAGAAATTTATGATCGTTGGGGCACTCGTTTGTTTGTTGCTGCAGATTGGTTAGGTGGCTGGGACGGAACCGCACGAGGTCAGGAATTACCACCGGGCGTTTATATTTATAAAATCGAATATACTGCCGGTGATAAAAACGGAAATCCGACAACGACTACAAAACAGGGTTCAATTACTCTGATTCGTTGATTTAGATATTAGATAAGAATCTAAAACCAAACTATTATACATTTTTTATTGATGGAAAGGCCTATCAGATTTTAAAAACCTGATAGGTCTGATTATCAATGTATTAGCAGTTTTAAAAATAACGGTAAACCAATTTTGTATAGTAGTTTGATTTAAAATATAGCATCTAAAAACGAAGTGGTCTAATGTATAATGTCTAAAATCTACTTTTCAAAAACCACAATATCTTGAAAATCCAAAGCCTCTTCTTTTCGTTGATGTGACCAATAACCAAAGTGAATATCTTTAATTTTTAAGTTAACTTTATTGGCAAAAGCCTCCAAATACGATTGTTGGTAAGCGACATTGGCAGATTTTACCTTGTTATCCATTAATCGGTAGTGTGCGTAATCATATGGAAATTGGAACTCTTGATTAGAATCGTGTTTCGCAGCCTCATTAAGAATAAAGAAAGTGGCCAAACATCGTCCTCCTGGTTTCAGAACTCGTTGAATTTCCTCCAAATAATTCTCCACTTGCTTATCGGTCATGTGTGTAAATACAGACGTCAGAAAACAAAAATCGAATTGATTGTTACTATAAGGAAAAGTGAATGATTCTGCTTCATTTCCATCATTCGTATAAAGGTCATTCTTAAGTGAAACATGTGTGAATTTGAAATTTGGATAAAGTGTTGTAATATTTTTTTGACACCAATTCACGCCCATCTTCATTACATCGAAACCTTCATATTGAGCCGTCTTGTCCAAAAACGACATCAACGGAATTGCCATTCGGCCGATTCCGCTTCCAATATCTAAGACGTGATGAGTCGGCTTTAAACCACCATGTTTTTCAAAAATATTGATATAACGTTTTCCAGAACTCAAAAAATCACCGGAACCTGTGAAAATCATTCCTTTTGGAGGAATAATTTCTCCTTTTTTTCGAGTCATTTTCTGAACCAGATCAGAAGGTTTGTAATATATCTCTCGAGCTTTTAAGCGTAATTCTGGTGATAAGGTATAATATAGTCGTCTTAGTAAGTTCATAATTGGTAAACGCTGTGAAAGTAAAAAGATGAAGGTAAAATTAAAGTTTTAAACAAAAAAAATCCGAAGTGAATAAATCACTTCGGACACTGGTAATATTAATTTATAACTCTTGTCGCTTACCTATTCAAAAGACGCTTATTATAAAAAGTATTTTAACGTCATAGCGAGGAGGTGACTCGAAGTAATTTCATCGCTTGCCCAATTAATAACTTATTTTTGACACATCAATATGCGTAAATTCAATGACACATTTTTTACCCTCTATTTCGACGATAAATTTCAGGGTCTTGACTTTTTTGATATCTTTAGGGATACCTTCAAATGCAAATCGAGCAAAAACGGTGTATTCGTCTTTTATCTTCTTTGTCAATGTATTACCTTTTTCCGCTGCATAATCGACACCAATCCTAAAAGTATTCGAAGTATAAGTATTATTATCAGCTGTGACAATTTGAATTCTTCGAGCATCCCAAACCGTTTTTAAATTCGCCTGGCTATTATTTTTAATTGCAACTTCTAAAATTAAATAATCTTCCGTTCTTTCATACGTATCATAATCGAAAAACAAGCCATTAAAAGAGGCAGATTGAATAATTGACGAGCTAAAATCGATAGAATTTTCTTTTACTTCGAAAGCTCCTTTTCCAATATTTTTGGTCGGATCAATTTCCGTAATTTCTATAATTTTAGCATTATGGGTAGTTGGCTTTTTTCTATCAGAAATCACTTTCTTTAAGTTGTTGTAGCGTTTTTCGAGTGCGGCATACTTATTTTCTGCAATCTCTTTTTCCCGTGCCCAATTTTCGATGGCGGGAACGTTTTCATTAGGCGTTGCCTCTGTTGGTTTATAATGCCTTTCTCGTAATTCTTCATAAGCAGTTTTTAAAGTCTCCTGTTCTTCTAACAAGACTTCATGTTTCTGCTGAAGATCATTATATTTTCTGAGATTAACATCATTGATGGCTCTTCTTGTATTTGAAGGCATTTCACTTTTCGTCGTGTTCCCCGCAGTTTCTTGCTTTAAGAGTTCGTATCTAAATTTTAATTGCTCATACTCATAAGCCTGTTTGTCAAATTCTAATTTTGATGTTTTTTGACTACAACTTGTTAATAATGAAGCAAGTAAAATAATGATACCTATGAATCGTAAAGGTCTCATATTGTAAGATTTTAATAGAAATAATTAAGTAGTTGTTAATAAGAATGATACAAATATATATATAAATTTGTTATGTAACAAATGTATCATAAAATGATAGGGAGGTCTTTATTTATATGAATTCTAAAAAAATGAAAAAAATATCATATAGACTTAACCTGTTTATAAAGGGATATTTTTTTTATAATTACAATGAAGTTACAAGACATTATTATATATATTACGTATTACGTAAACCGTAGTACGTGCTACGTATTTTAATTTAATTTGGTGAAACATTATTTTAGAATAAACCAAAGAGCAATTAAGATTGTAAGACCATTGCTAAAACTCATTAATAATAACCAAAGGTGATAGAATCGAGTTAAAAATGAAAAGTTTTTATATTCAAATAATGCAAAAACTAAACTCAAGACGGTACTAATCAAAGTCGTAAAAAGTCCGATTAGTAAAATACCTTTCAACATTACAACCCAGTCACTTCCAAAATGCTGAACCAAACTAATTCCCCAAAATAAAACGCTAAAGCTAATTATCCATTCAAATGTTACTCGAAGTCGTTTCACTTCAGTCGTTTCGATGGAAATTTCTTCTTCCTTAAATATATCATCTAATGGTTGATTAGTCATTTATCAATTATTTGAATGGTTAATCGGTCATTTTGAATAATTTTCTTAAATCTACGTATCTTCACTTTTCCACAAAAAAATCATCAACAAATCGGGATAAGTGAATCAATTAATCAATCAGCTAATCAATTAATTCCATGCTAAAGAGAGGAAAAATATCATCATCTGTTTTAGGAACAACTTTGAATCGTCTACCGAAAGCGTATCTTGATTTATTAGAAAGTTTTGAAGCCGACTTAGATATTCGCTCTAACTCGAAGGAAACATATAAACGTAGCTTGCTACAATTCTTCCTGTTTTTGGCAGATAGAGAAATCCATTTGTTAGAATGTGAGCGTGCAACGATTATTCAATATAAACTACATTTATTAGAACAAGTTGAAAAACAGCAGTTTTCTTTATTAACAGCGGATAATTACCTAAATGCGGTCCGTCGTTTTTTTCAATGGATTTTTAATACCGACGCTTTACCGGAAATTACGAAAGATATTACCAATAAAATTTCCATTAATGCCGAATATGAAGGTTTCAAGAAAGAGGCTTTAACGCCAGATCAAGTTCAATTGTTATTAAAAAATCTCCAAAAGAAGATTGATAAAGTAAAAACGGACCAACAAACTTTAAATGCTTATCGAGATTACGCTTTTGTGTTTTTGATGGTGACTTCAGGTATTCGGACGATTACGACAACTCGGATCGATGTTGGCGATATTGCGTTAATGCACAACACGCAAATCATTTATGTTCAACGAAAAGGCCGTAACGAAAAAAATGATTTTGTAGTTTTGGAAGCTGCACCTTATAAATCGATTTTCGATTATTTGAAATTAAGATTTGGAACAGATGATTTTTTAGAATTGAGTAAAGAACAGCAGAATGAGCCGCTTTTTGTTGGTCATGCAAATAGTAATAATGGACAACGACTTACGCCGGATCGTTTGCGACAAGTCGTGAAATACCATTTGCGACATATCGGCTTAAACGCCAAAGTCTTTTCTGCTCACTCACTTCGACACACTTACGGAACTTTGCAACTGAGGTTAACCAATGATATTTTTCAAGTTGCCGAAAACTTAGGGCACAAAGATTTGAAATCAACTAAACGTTACACCGCCAAAGAACGACAACGCAAACGATTAGAAAATTATCAAGGCGTTTCACACTTATTCAAAAAAACATAGATACGCACGGACGTGCGTAAAAATATAACATAAGCCGTAATACGTAATACGTAATACGGCTTACGTTATGCTTTTAAGTCTAATCATTTTCTAATAATCGTATAATGAAAAAAAAATATTTGATTATAACTTGCTGATTATTAATATTGTTTTTTGAAAATTTAACCTTTTCAATCTTTGAATTTTTAAAGGGAAACAATATGTACCGGAAAAGATTATGGTAGAGTTGTCAAGTTCAGAAATTTATCCAAGAACAAATCTTACTGCTGTAGAATGTAATAATTTATCCATTACATGGAATGCCAATAATGCGAATGAAAATGGTGTCGTTGTTTATTTATCATGGACTGGTTCTTTAGTCGGTGTTCATCCTAACGACCAGACTAGTACAGAGCAAGTTGATAGAGCTGTAAAATTCGATGATACAGGACATGGTGTCATCCCTGCAAATTTATTTGATGGTGTACCATCTAAAGCAAATGTTACTTTGTTTATTATACGTAGTACGGCTTACGTATATATATTTCCAGCCACTATTCTATCATTTCCAAACAAATCTTTCACCAATTTCACTTCCGTAAATCCTTTCTTTTCCAATAATGCAACAGTCTGTTGCCCAAAATCCTGATGAATTTCAAAATACAATTGTCCATTCGCATTTAAATATTGCAACGCAAAATCAGCAATCGCATCATAAAACAAAAGCGGCGTTTCATCGGCCACAAAAAGAGCTAATTCTGGATCAAATTCCAAAACGTTTTGGTGCATTTTACTTTTATCACTTTCCAAAACATAAGGTGGATTACTCACAATAATATCGAATTTTTGATTCGCTCCTACTCTACTCCATTCCTTCGGATTCAAAATATCGGCTTGTCGCCAATTAATTTCAACTTGATTCAGTTCCGCATTTTTACGAGCGATTTCTAAAGCCGCTTCGCTGACATCTAAACCAAAAACCATCAAATGTTCGTATTTCTTTTTAATAGAAATCGGAATACAACCGCTTCCCGTTCCAATATCCAAAACAGTTTGCATCGGTTTTACATGATCCAAAATCAGTTGAACCAATTCTTCCGTTTCAGGTCGAGGCACTAAAACATCGGGCGAAACATGAAATTTTGAACCATAAAAATCAGCAAAACCAACAATGTGTTGCCACGGTTCGTATTTTAGCAATCGGTTTTGAATTTCGTCAAGTTGTGTAACTTGCGACTTAGAAAGTGTTTTTTCAGATTGAGTATTATAAATCTTAAAAATATCTTCAAAAATATAGGTTGAAATCGTGAATGCTTCTCGATTATCATAAATCGTTTGTAGAGCATTATGTAAATTTTGAAAAGCAATTTTTGAAACCATAATTGACAATTACTACGTAATACGGTTTACGTATTACGTATTTAATATTATTAGATAAATAACTAGAAAACAGTATTAATGAAAATAACAGAAGCTATAAAATCAAAATGCCCAAATTTTCGTTTAGGCATAATTTCCTGTTCGGTGCAAATATCGGATAATCAAGCAGATTTGTGGGCAGAAATCAATACTAAAATTGTGGAATTGGAAACTATGGAAACTGCTGCCATTTCAAAAATTCCTACAATTGCTGCAACTCGGAAAGGTTACAAAGCTCTTGGAAAGGATCCGGCTCGTTATCGGCCATCTGCGGAAGCGTTGCTGAGAAGAGTCGTGAAGGGTAAAGGTTTGTATAAAATCAATAATGTGGTCGATTTACTGAATTTGGTGTCTATTTCCACCGGCTTTTCGATTGGCGGTTATGATGCGGACAAAATCGAAGGTGACGTTGAACTTGGTGTCGGTGAAGTGAATGAACCTTATGAAGGCATCGGAAGAGGCATATTAAATATTGAAGGTTTGGCAACTTTTCGAGATAAAAAAGGTGCTTTTGGAACGCCTACAAGTGATTCGGTCCGGACTTCTGTAACAGATGACACAACTCGGTTTTTAATG
The DNA here is from genome assembly GCA_963933585.1 of uncultured Saprospiraceae bacterium. Taxonomy (GTDB): domain Bacteria; phylum Bacteroidota; class Bacteroidia; order Chitinophagales; family Saprospiraceae; genus CAWVWD01. Next base: position 7,864 of record CAWVWD010000004.1, on the reverse strand, counting down.
GTATTTTTGGACTATGGTGGTTTGGATGAATTAGAGAAAGCGATTGAGTTGGGGGTTGATTTCTTGAAACGATTTGGGAATGCAAGTGGAATTGAAATTGAAATTATTAAGTAGTACGTAATACGTAATACGTGTATTTTTTAAATTGCGACTCAGACACAAAATCAAAACTCTAACGCTTCCGTTATTGCGGCGGATGCCATAATATGGTGCCTACAAAGACTCAATATTTAGCTATTAATTATTAAAAGCACTAAACATCTTGCTTTTTGAATAGTAAAAGTTTAAAACTTAATGCTGTTGCCTTGAATGGATTGCGGCATTCGCCGCAATGACAGCTTTTTTATACGTATTACGTATATTGCTATTGATTGTCAATGAATTGCTGACTTCTCAAAACAGCATTTTCTCGAATATTAACCCAAAACAAATTATAATCTGCCACATGCCAATTCTTTTTAATCAAAAACGGAGCAGGAACATTGACGTTTAATTTATCAATCCATAATAGTCCTTTGTTAGACTTAGCGTTACTTACGTTATTTTTAAGACTGAAATCTGGCATTAATCCACCACGGTTTTCCGCATAATCAGCAGGCGTTCCGTCTGTTGTCCAATTGATTGGATTGGTCGCCACCGCTCGATATAATTTCTTATGGTAATTATTCGGATAATGATCAGTAGAATAAGTATTCCAAGAACAAAAACAACCCGTTTCTGTCGAATCTCGACACGGATAAATCGCCTTGAAAGTGCCTCGATAAATCGGCATTCCAACTAAATACGCCGCAACCAATTGATTTTGTAAAGGCTTTTCGTCAAAGAAATCTTTCAGCAATTGCTCAGAGTGATTTGTGCCTTGACTATGTGAAGCTATCATAATCGGTCGTCCATTATTATAGTTTTCCAAATAATACTCAAAGGCCCGTTTTACATCCGAGTAGGCCAGTTCAAAGGCTTTGTTAACGCTCGCTGTATCTTTTGACCAATAACCATATAAATGAGCTTGACGATAGCGAGGTGCGTAAATTTTCCCGATAGCATTAAATGCACTCGCTTGATGCAAAAGGGTAGATTCATCAATGGAATTATTAAATGCAGTATCATTTACATTGGCATTCCACTGATTTTGATTTTTTTTCGTTCCGATGTAAATTGTTGGATAAACAAAAAAGACATCAACCGGTCGATTTTCTTCCTTCGTTTTTATAATTCCGATTGGTGTTTTGTCCGAATTATCTTGCTTCATCGGTAAAGCGGCCCAATATTTTGACTGGTTATAATCCGGTGGAGTAGGAGTTGTATATTCTTCGAATGCTGCTTTAGGTTTAAAAGTATTTGTTGGTAAACTACAACTGGTTAAAGTCGAGATTATAAATATAAAAATAAGGTATTTATCAAAGTTCATGCTATACATTTTTAATACGTTTTACGTAGTACGTAATTTGATTGCCAACAAGTTATGTCTAACGATAGACAGTAATCGGGTGACTTAAAGGCATCTGATTACGATCACTAAATATCAAACTTCTTGCGAAAAACGCCCATTGCATAAGCCGCAATATTACTTAATATTTTACCGTCTCGATGTGCTTCTTTGACTTCGTAAAGGGTTTGATGAATGTCTGTAGGCAAAACCGTAATGACGATTTGTTTGGCTTGTAATGGCGACAAACGCAAATCTGTAACTAATTTTGCGATTAATTGTGCTTGCCCTTCTTTAATTGGAATTTCCTTAAGCGGCTTGATGCTGAATTCGATTCTATCGATCTTTCTACCGTTCTTAATCTCTCTGAATGTAAACGCCATATCAGTCTGCTCTAATTCCTTTTGGGCCTGTTCCAAAACATATTTTTTAAAGGCAGAATACGAAGCGTATTTATCCTCTATTTTTAAGCGATATTTTAGCTTTTGAACCTTTTCAACGAAGAAACCCGTAGATTTGAATTGATGCAACATTTCATAAATTCGCATTGAATGAACAGATTTAAAGCTCAAGATATATTTTAAAGGTGTCGCCGTAAAATGTTGCTTAAGTTGCAATAAATAAGGCTTTAAAGAAGGTGTAAAGCGTACTTCAATAATTCCTTTTCCCTTGATGTAAACGGCTTCAGAAAGAATCGAAATTTGTAATAAACGATCTGCTTCTTCAATTTCATATACTTTACCAATCAAAGCTTTAGTTTCTTGTCGTAATTTTCCATAAAGCATTTTAGACTTATAATCCGTATCTGAGACAAAATCCTTAACATTGATGGTATATTGCTTGAAATCTTCGTCGTTCGGTTGAATCATCGAAATAATGTAAAGCAGTATCTTTTTTTGAAATGCAGTCATTTCATACCTTGCATTGATTAAGGCATTTGATTGCACCGCGACGTGTCTTTTTTGAGAACCTGTCTTTTGGGTATTTTTGGTGTTATTCATTCCACAAAGATATGGAATAGATTTTAAACAATAAAGTTAAATGATAGAACTGTTTTTTAATTCTATCATTTAACCCTCTAATTCTATTCTTTAACCTCAAAAAAGCCTTAAAAAACACCCTCTAATTCTATCCTTTGACCCTCTAATTCTATCCTTTGACCCTCTAATTCTATCCTTTACCTACCTGAAACGCAGTGATATCAACACGCTCAGGAGCTCTAAAAATACTTTAAAAAGACCTTAAAAAAAATACACGTTTTTTTAGTGCATAAATAAATCGTTATTTCGACCCTCCAATTCTATCCTTTCGACAAAATTTCAAACGAAAAACGATAATTAAGATTCTAATTAGGCCAAAGGATAGAATTAGAGGGTATTTCTCCTGTAAACGTTGCTATTAGTAATTATTGTAATAATTAAAGGATAAAACCACCCTCCAATTCTATCCTTTAATAAAGAACCTTTTTTTATATCTTTTAACACTTCAATTCGGAGAAAACGAAAAACGAAATTAAGTGCTTTACTAGGCGGTTAACCCTCTAATTCTATCCTTTAGGATTTCGATTCGCTTTGATTTGAATCTTACAAGTTCCCTTGTTTTTGGGCTATAAGATATTTTTTAGTCGATTTAAACAACTTTATTCTATAATTCGGACAATACTTCAATTTAAGTCGTTTTCCCTTTAAATCGCTTGAAATAATAAACTATGTCCTACGTTTCACGTAAATACTATTAAGCCCACTACTTTTTTCCGAAGACTCAAGCAAAAATACCTTAGAAACGTAATTTTTATTAAAATTAATACGACTAATTTTTTATTAAAAAAATACTAACTGACATCTAAGATGCCGGATGATCAAGTAAGATTTAATTAAATCAATATCCTGTAAAAAAATAATTGTCAGATAAATGTCAATTATTATAAATAACGATTTCATCTTTTTCGTCAAAAAACATAGGAAACCTTTGAAAATCAATAAATAAAGATTATTTTTGTACGTACAACGTATTACGTAAAACGTTTTCAGTATTACGTAGTTAATAATTCTTTGCTTAAATTGTCGATTGAAGTTAAAACATTCTAATAAGACAAAAGCACAATTAAATTATGGCAAAAATTATCATGTTTGGAAATCAAAAAGGTGGAATCGGTAAAAGTACTTTAACGATTTTGACCGCAAATGCTTTAGCTGCCTCAGAATTTGATTATCGAGTTTTAGTAATTGATAATGACATGCAGCGAAGTATCACTTCTATTCGACAATATGATTCAGAAGTCGTGGAAGAAGAATATGAAGATGGCTTTGAGTTTCCATATGACGTCAAAGCTCTAACTTATCCTCAAATTAGAGATAAGATTGTGGATTTTGATAAAGATTATGATTTTATTCTTATTGACACACCTGGACGAATCGATTTAGAACAAGACATCAAACAACAGGAAATTACAAAATTATTGTCCTTTGTAGACTTCGTTTTTGTGCCATTTAAAGGTGGTGCTTTAAATTTAGATTCGACTTTACGGTATTCTAAATTATTATTGGATATTCAAGAATTGCGAAAGGATAAACCTCGTCCACTAAGTTTATACGGTTTAGTAAATTTCTATCGTCAAAAAGCAATTACAGATAAAGAATTAAAAGAAGAAATCGATTATTTGGAGGGCAATACAAATATTACGTTCATGAATGCTAAAATGCGACAGTATTCTTTGTACGAACGCCTAGATACCTATCAAAGTCTTTATATTAATGGAAGAACAAGCAATAAAGCGAAAAAGAGTTTTTCAACTTGGTTTGATGAATTTATAAGAATAACAGCGGCTGATTAATTAAGAATAATCTAAATGTAAGATTTATGGCAAAGAAAAGAAGATTACGAAGTTCAATTTTTGAAGAAAATAGCAATGCTTTAAAATCAAATGTGGATGCAGCAGAAGAAGTCATCTCTAAAGCAACAAAACCACAAACCTCCACTAAACGTAGTCAGCGAATTAAATTTACAACGGTGATTAGTCCATATAATCGAGCCTGTTTAGAATTTTTAGCAAAACAACAAAAAGTGAGCATGGCGGATTTGTTGGATTTGATTATTAGTGATCATATAAAGGATAATCAGTTGATTGATGAGAATAAAGAGTTACTGGCCGCTTTTGAAACGATTTATAATGCAAAAAATAAGTAACTGCCTATAAAGAAGGCCCAGACTTAAGAAAATATGAAAGACGTAAACCGTAGTACCTAATACGTATTACGTAGTATGGCTTTTTATACAAAAAAAGATAAGAAATTGGAATGATGATTTTATAGCTTATTCCTTATCACTTTTCCTTCTTAGTTTTCAAAATAGTTCTATCAAATAATACGAAATCACATTTTTTTTATGAATAAAAAGACTTTATAGTAAGGCATAAATACATAGCAATGTCAAGGTATTAGACTCAAAATAATTTCCAAAATTTTCAGTATGTATGGTCCTTCTAATTTGCTAGGTGTAGAAGTTGTCAAGAAACTAAAAAGGATTGTACGAAATTTTATATTCGTGCAATCCTTTTTTATGTTATTGCTCTAACCTGAAGCCTTCTTCATAGGCAGACAAGCTTTTTAAGCTACTTTACAAGGCAAAAACGGTTTCTAGTGCTTCTGCTAGTTCTGTCGTCTCTGCGTGTCTATTTAATGAAATCGCTGGCTGTTTGATTAACTGTTGACTCAAACGATTAATTAATTTTATTCTGTCTTTTTCAGGTAAATAACCAAAATTTGTACTCATTTCTTTTGAAAGCAATTCGTGAATATGGTTCTTTAATTTCCCTAAACTTTGATTTGCAGGCAATCGATTCAGCCATTTTTGGAAATTTTCCAATTCCGTATCAATAATTGAATGAACGGCATCAATTGCGTTTTGACGATTTGATTCGACTTGTTCCGACTTTGTATTTAATTGATCAATATTAATTAGTTTAAAATTTGGATTCGTTGCCAAATTCGAATCGATATTCCCCGGCATTCCTAAATCAATGAATAATTTGGTATTATTCAAGCCCTCTAATTCTATCGTTTTTTTAACCAAGTTTGTTTGATTACTGACACCTGAAATAATAATATCAGCATTTATAATCTCCTTATTTAGATTTTCCCACTCGCCCACTTGAAAATCATATTCTGTTGCAACTTCTTCTGCTGTTGATTTCGTACGATTAATCAAGGTAATAGAATCGAAAGTAAATTTTTCAGAATATTTTGCGACATCTTTGATGATTTCACCGGCACCGACTAGTAAAACCTTTTTTGTTGTCAAACTAGTTTTACCAAAATATTGACGTGCAGCTGTTAAAGCTAAATAACTTGTAGAAGCAGATCCTTTTCTAAAGTCCGTTTCGTTTTGAATCCGTTTGTGCATTTTGAAAACAGACTGAACCATACGTTCCAAAACTTGTCCTTGCATCCCAATTTCTTGAGTATGTAAAAATGCTTGTTTGAATTGACTAATAATCTGCATATCACCAACGACTAAAGAACGTAAACCGCTCACGACTTCCAAAAGGTATCTTACAGATTCTTTCGTATTATCAATTAACGTAAAATAACGCTCATAATACGTATTACGTATTACGTCATCCGTACCACGTATTATGCTTTTAAGTTGCAATAAATATTCTAAAACTTCTTGTGTAGAAGTTTGGCTTGTTTCGAAATAAATTTCGGTACGATTACAAGTAGCCAAAACAAGGATACCATTAATATCAAATTTTGCATTTACGCCAGTAATAAATTCTTCTTTTTCTCGATCATTTAAATGAAACACGGACCTTCGGGCAAGTTCAGCAGTTTCGTGTGATATGGCGATTAATTTAACAGATGTCATGTATTTTTGTATTTTTAGATGATTATTTCCTTTATACTACAATACGCATCGAACTATGGAAATGAAGGACATGATTGTAAGTTTTATGTCATTCTGTCGATTTATTTCTATAGAAGTTGATATTATGTATGACGCTATACTTAAAAGTTTCTTATGCTTAAAATGTTGCGTTACAAAAGTAGGACTATATATTTTGATAATATGATGACTTAAATCATCGAAATGTATAAAAATGGTTAAAGCGTAGAGAAGAATAAGTGTTTTTACTTTCCTCAGACTTTTGAGGTTAAATTTCGGTGAAAATCATAAAAAAATCGTTGTAAAAATAAATTCCGCAGATATCGTGGTTTATTACCTTTGTGAAAATCATTGCATCATATAAGATATCAAAGAAATGATGATTATGGAAATCGTAAATTAGGCCTTATTAGAAAAGTATAATATGAGTGCACTCCGAAATATAAGTTATCAGATAGTCTTATATTAACAACCTAAGAAAGGGCTTTTAATTATTTTTAGATTAAAGAGGTATAACAAACCGCTAAAGAAGCCTCCAAAGTCAATTTATATCTATATGTATTATGATTGCAGTAAATGAACCAAAAAGAATCATAGAGTCAAAAAAACACATATAAAAATGGTTTTAAAGAAGGAATAAAAGCATGCTTGGACATTTTATATGAAGCAAGTCAACTTTAAAAAGAATTCATCTTAACCGCAAGGCATCAATTTTACTTTAAGCAGTACATTTGGAAATACTTCTAGGTGAAATAACCGATTTAGCCAAAATTCCTGAAAGTCAGGATTTTGGCTTGAAAACGCATCTAATTAAGGATATTGAGAGAATTAATATTTAGTCGAGAAGGTATTGATATTTCATGTCTTGATGAAGAAACAATAAAGAAAAAGGCTCATTCTAGTTTTAGAATGAGCCTTTTTCTTTATTATAGAAATCTTACTGTAGTCTTGTATTTTGTTTGTTATGCCTAGGTAAAACTTTGAATTATTAATATTTTGAATCTTAGTTCATTCCTAAAAACGCTCCTTTTGGTGCTGAATATTCGTTATATTCTTTGATTATTTGTGCGATTTGACGGTATCCGTATCCTTTTTTTCCAACCTTAACTTGTAGTTCAGGATAATCAGCAACCATATCTTTTAAGATTATTTTGAAGTTACTACGGTTCATCGTAATCATTTGACCATCTTTTTCTACGAAATAATTGTGAGTGAAAGCATGTTCCGCCGCACGAGTTTCTATGTAGAAGTTATATAAGTTAATAGTTCCAGCTACTTGACGCTCAACTAATACAGATTTTGGTCCGAAAGGTATTGGAGTAACAGTTACTTCTTTTTTAACATACTCAATAGTTATATTTTTGTATGTTTTCGTTTTTGCATCATACTTAGGAAATGCGAAGCTATAAGCGGCAACTTCATTTGCTCTATATGTTTTTGCTTTTCCGTTCGAAGCAATAAATTTTACTTTAACTTCATTCATTGTTGGACTCAACATTTGAATTTGACCAACTAAAGTTTCGCCGTTTTCTAAAACAACTGAACCTTCATATA
>CAWVWD010000003.1:0-25865 GCA_963933585.1 uncultured Saprospiraceae bacterium | reverse complement strand
AGTTCGACCTTTTCATATACTTTGAGTTTATTGACATTTGGAGCATTACAAACTAAAGGATACCGTATTAATAAAGCAGACGGTTGGGGACAAATCACAACGCCCTACGGAACATTCGATGCGTTGCGTATAACGACCGATATTGTTTCTCGGGATTCTATCTCTATAGGAGGTTTAATTGATTTTGCATTTGATAATCATCAACGGGAAGTAAAATGGTTTGCCAAAGGCGAAGGTTATCCAGTGATGCAAGTTTCAGGAGCCGTAATCGCTAATCAGTTTGCCCCAACGGCGGTAACTTACCGCGATAACTATCGCAAAACACCACCTTCTCCATTCGCTCCAGTAGCCTCTTTTGAAGCAGATACATTAACACCTTTCGTTGGAGATACCGTTCTATTTACCAGTGCGACTTCTTTCGTAGGAAATAATACTTGGATGTTTAATCCTGAAACGGTGACTTACGTCAATGGAACAAATGAAACGTCTATAAATCCGGAAGTGACATTTGATGTTGTCGGTGTTTATGATGTAAGTTTGTCTGTGACTAATCCTTTTGGAAGTGATGACAGCACGGTTTTAGAATATATTATGGTTTCCTTTCCACGAGATGAGTCTGTAAATAGTGGTTTCAATATTTATCCGAATCCAACATCGGATATTTTGAATATAGAATATACCTTAACAGAAGCGACCGCAGTCAATATTTCAATTCACGATGTTCAAGGTCGCCTTATTTCTTTATTGGAACCAGTAGAACAAGATTCGGGCAATCAAAGGACAATCTTAAATCTTGATAATTATGGATTAGCGATTGGCGTTTACTTAGTCAGAATCGAAGCAGGTGAAAGAATACAATGGTTCAGAGTAATGAAGCAGTAATTTTTGAGTTACGGGTTGCGTATTGCGTATTTTTTCGCTTTGACGGAATCTTTATATTTCTAAAAAGGGTTTCATCTTCGGTGAAGCCCTTTTTTGTAAAATGAAAAAACTTATCATCTTTGTCAAAATTTCATAAATTCGATGTCATTTTTAAACATATTTTTAACGATATGTTTTATTTATCGTTATGGTTAAAGATATTAAATTGCTTGACTATATAGATATTCACTTTGTGAACTATTAGGTTATCCGTATTTAGATTTTCATATAGAATATTCTAATAAAAAACTAAATAAGTCTAATATTTCAAATCTAATAGCGAGGCGGTCTAACATTTATATGATGTACAAATTAAACACACACATAACATGAAGAAATTAATTCTTTTTTTAGCAATCGTACTAATTCCAGTTTTTGCAATCGCACAAAAGGGAACGTTCAAAGCCGGATTAATTGGAGGTTTTAACGCATCACAAATTGATGGCGATGATTTAGCCGGTTACAATAAAGCTGGTTTACACGCTGGCGGAATAGTTGCCGTTCAAATCGCAGAAAGATGGCGACCAAGTATCGAAGTTTTATTTAGTCAAAAAGGAAGTCGAAGTTCATCTGATGAAGTCTTAATAAAAGGTTCTTATTCTCGATTTTCGTTAGATTACGTGGAAGTTCCTGTAATGATGAATTATATTGATGGTGGATTTATGCTAAATGCAGGTTTATCATTTAGTCGACTGGTTCGAATTACGGATTTGACGATTGATGAAGTACCTTCAATTGATGAAGAAGGTGATAATTTTCGTAAAAATTCCGTAAATATGTTAGCTGGAATTGGTTATTTTATAAATGATAATCTCGGTTTTGAATTGCGATATTCTTATGCACCATTTTCAATCGTTGATTACGCCGATACCGGAACAGTTTTCAGAGAACCTTATATTTTGAAATCTTTGACCATTAGAACGGTTTATCTATTTTAGATTTTTGATTATTATCGAGAAGTTTTGATTCTTTTTGAAGAATTAATGATAAAGTCGGAACCTGTCTGCACTGCAAATGCACAGGTTTCCATTTTTAGACGATTAAAAAGATACAAAGATTAAGCATTGGAAATAAAAGTAAAAACATGAAAAACGATCAAAATCAAGTGTTGAACTCCGAAATAAACCAGCAACCAGAACCAAGTCTTTTTTATAAAATTTCAGATTTTCGAGTTCGAGCGAATGAGATAGATGTCAATGGAAAGGTAACGTTTCCGAATATTGTTAATTATTTTCAAGAAACCGCTTGGTTACATATTATTGATTTAAAAATCACAGGCGAAGAAATGCTCAAATATGATTTGATGTGGGTTTTGAATCGTATGAAAATCGAAGTATTTGAATATCCAAAATTACACGAAACCGTTACCGTAAAAACTTTCCCTTCTGGTTTTGATAAATTCTTCTTCTACAGAGATTTACGATTATATAATGCTGAAAATAAAGTCATCGCACAAGCGACTTCAACTTGCCTTTTAGTAGATGTCAATAAACGAAAATTAGCACCAGTTCCTGATTTTTTAAAAGGTTTGGTGCAAGAAATTGATGTCGAAATTGGTCGTTTACCAATTGCAAAAGGAAAAATAAAACCTTTAAAAGAAGTCGATTTTCAATCTAAAGTTACCGTCAAGTGGTTTGATTTAGATACAAATAATCACGCAAATCATATTCATTATTTCAAATGGATTTTGGAAAATTTACCAACGATTGTGCACGAAAAACAGGAAATAAAATCGGTCGATATTATCATGAAATCCGAAGCGACTTTGAATGAGGTTTTAACCGTTCAAGCAATTGATAATCAAGATGATACTTATACACATCAGATTGTGAATGAAAAAGGAAAAACGGTGGTTCAGGCGTTTTCTGTTTTTGAGTAGAGACTCACCGCAGCGTAAAAGGCGTTTTTGAGAGTTTTTTATTACTTCGCAATTTTTTTTACTTTTGCATAATACAATCTAGAAATAAAGAAATTAGTGGATTTCAGTGTCATAGGCGTTCTTGGCGAATCTATCACGTCAAAGCAATAAAATAATACAATTAATGAAAGCATATTTAGATTTACTTCAAGATATATTAGATAATGGCGTCGAAAGAGGCGACCGAACGGGTACTGGAACATTAGGTGTTTTTGGTCGTCAGATGCGATTCGATTTGAGCGAAGGATTTCCAGCCGTAACGACAAAAAAATTACACTTACGGTCCATTATTCATGAACTTTTATGGTTTTTGGATGGCGATACAAATATCAAATATTTGAACGAAAATCGTGTAAAAATTTGGGATGAATGGGCAGACGAAGATGGCGAATTAGGACCAGTTTATGGTAAGCAATGGCGAAGTTGGGCGACACCAGACGGACAGGTAATCGACCAAATATCGGATGTAATTGATGCCATTAAAAACAACCCAAATAGTCGCCGACACATTGTGACCGCTTGGAATCCTGCCGATTTACCAAAAATGGCTTTAAGTCCGTGTCACTGTTTATTCCAGTTTTTTGTTGCTGACGGAAAGTTGAGTTGTCAATTATATCAACGAAGTGCGGACACCTTTTTAGGTGTTCCATTTAATATCGCATCATATGCTTTATTAACGATGATGATGGCACAAGTTTGTGATTTAGAACCTGGAGAATTTATTCATACTTTCGGAGATACACATTTATACTTAAATCACTTGGAACAAACGAAATTACAATTGACTCGGGAAGTTCGCCCACTTCCAAAAATGTGGATAAACCCAGAAGTAAAAGATATTTTCAGCTTCAAATACGAAGATTTCAAATTATTGGATTACAATCCACATCCAACGATAAAAGCGCCGATTTCGGTGTAAAGTATTAACAATAAAATCTAAAAATATAAAAAACCATCATTCCGACCTATATCGAAATGATGGTTTTAGTGGCGTTTTTAGATTTCCTATAAAAATAGGACATTATAAAAAAAAACGCCATTGCTTCTCAGCAATGACGTTTTCAAAATTTCGTAATTCTATATTTCTTGTTCAATATTCGATATTCAAATCTATTTCTTCTTCCAACTATCTCTCAAAGTCACCGTTCTATTGAAAACCAACTTATCATCCGTTGTATCTTTATCCACAGCGAAATAACCGATTCTCATAAACTGCACACTTTCACCAGCGTTTACTGTTTTCAAATGTGGCTCAACAAAACCAGTAATTACTTCCAAAGAATTTGGATTAATAAATGCTGAAAAGTCTTTATCCTTATGTCCGTCAGGAGATTCATCTGTGAACAAACGATCGTATAGACGAACTTCTGCTTCTATAGCGTGTGGAATCGAAACCCAGTGAATTGTTCCTTTTACTTTTAAGCCAGAAGTATCTTCGCCAGAGCGAGAATTCTCAACGTAAGAACATTTCAACTCAATCACTTCACCGTTTTCGTCCTTAATGACTTCATCACATTGGATGATATAAGCATTTTTTAAACGAACCATTTTACCAATACTCAAACGGAAAAACTTACGAGGTGCATTTTCCATAAAGTCGGTACGTTCGATGTAAATCTCACGGCTGAACGGTACGATTCGGCTTCCTGCATCTTCATCGCCAGGATTATTAATCGCTTCCATTTCTTCCGTTTTTCCTTCCGGATAATTGGTAATCGTCACTTTCAAAGGGTTCAAAACGGCCATGACACGAGCCGTTGTTTTATTCAAATCTTCTCTTACACAAGATTCCAATAATTCTACTTCAATCACGTTTTCACGACGAGCAATGCCCACTTTTTCTGCAAAAAGACGAATTGAAGCTGCCGAATAACCTCTACGACGCAAACCTGAAATCGTCGGCATTCGAGGATCATCCCAACCATTGACATGATTCTCTTCCACCAATTTTCTCAAACGACGCTTACTCATTATCGTATAACTCAAATTCAAACGAGCAAACTCAATTTGTTGTGGTCTGTATAAATCCAATTCTTCCAAAAACCAATCATATAATGGACGATGAACTTCAAACTCCAAGGTACATAATGAATGCGTTACACCTTCGATAGAATCCGAAATTCCATGTGCATAATCGTACATTGGATAAACGTGCCAAGCATTGCCAGTTCGGTGATGTGCCACATTTTTGATACGATACATCAATGGATCACGCAAGTGCATATTTGGATTCGCCATATCGATTTTCGCACGTAAAACACGAGTTCCATCAGGAAATTCTCCATTTTTCATACCTTCAAATAGCGCCAAACTTTCTTCAATCGAACGATTACGATAAGGACTTTCGTCGCCAGGTTTCGTTGGTGTTCCTTTCATCGTAGCAATTTCTTCTGCGGAGGAATCATCCACATAAGCTTTACCTTTTTTGATTAATTGAACCGCCAAATCGTATAAACGTTGGAAATAATTAGAAGTATAAAATTCTCTATCCTCCCAATCAAAACCTAACCATTGTACATCTTCCCGAATCGCATTCACATATTCCGTATCTTCTGCCACCGGATTTGTATCGTCAAAACGCAAGTTCGTTTTCCCCTGAAACTGTTGAGCAATACCGAAGTTTAAGCAAATTGATTTTGCGTGACCAATGTGTAAATAACCGTTTGGCTCAGGAGGGAAACGAGTCTGAACTCGTCCGCCATATTTTCCCTTTTCATTGTGTTCCTCGATGATTTGCTCAATAAAATTGAGGCTGCGTTTAGTATCGCTCATGATTTCGTTAATTAGTCATTCGTTATTTAGTGTTTTAAATGCTTTATTTAAAACATATTTATGAACTATAAAGATTAAAATCTCTAAAAGACAAATTTAGTTATTTTGATTTTAGTTCCTTTGGATTGCGGATTTTTTTTTTGATTTCAATTATAACTGTTTAACAAATCATTTTTCTAAAAAAATGATTGTTAAGAAAATAGAAAGTCGTTAAATTTGTTTTAAATAGCGGACTGTAACTGCTTTACATTAAGAAAAACCATAATTTTAGTTTAATCTTTGTTTATAATAAACGGAATTAGATAAAAATAAATTTATAAAAAGATATGAATCGAATTAAAGTATTTTATAAAAAAACGTACAAAATCATTCTGGTTGTAGTGATTGCAGTCGTAGCAATGGCAACGGTTACAGATGAAGATAATAAGTATTTCGAGATTTCTAAAAATCTTGAGATTTATGCGAATTTGTATAAGGAAATTAATACACAATATGTGGATGAAACGGATCCTGCAAACTTGATGCGTATCGGAATTGATGCAATGTTAGCGTCTTTAGATCCTTACACGAATTATATTTCGGAAGCAGAAATAGAAGGTTACCGAATTGCAACGACTGGAAAATACGGTGGAGTAGGTGCATCAATTCAAAAACATGGCGACAAAACCGTTATTTCTGATGTGGTAGAAGGACTTTCTGCGGCAAAAGCAGGTTTGAAAGTTGGTGATATTGTTAAAGAAGTCGATGGAAAATCAGCGGAAGGAAAAGAGACGAGTGAAATCGGTGAAATTTTAAAAGGTTCGCCAGGAACTAAAGTAAAATTGATGATTGATAGAATTCAATCAGACGGAGCTTTAGAGGAAATGATATTTGAAATCGACCGTGAAAAAATAGTGATTCCGAATGTCCCGTATTCTGGAATGGTTAACGACGAAATCGGTTATTTTACCTTGACGACTTTTACGCAACAAGCTGGTGCGAATGTCGCAAATGCATTGAATGATTTAAGGAAAAACCCGAAGCTAAAAGCAATCATTTTTGATTTGCGTGGAAATGGTGGTGGATTGTTAAATGAAGCGGTAAACGTATCGAATGTGTTTATTAATAATGACGAATTGGTTGTGACAACAAGAGGAAAAGTGAAAGAATGGGATCGAAATTTTAAAACTCGAAATCAACCGGTGGATTTGGATATTCCGTTGGTGATTTTGACGGATAAAGGTTCGGCTTCGGCTTCTGAAATCGTTGCTGGTGTTATTCAAGATTTAGATCGCGGTGTGATTTTAGGACAAAAATCTTATGGTAAAGGTTTGGTTCAGAACACATTAGATGTTGGCTATAATTCTCGTGTAAAAGTTACGATTGCTAAATATTATATTCCAAGTGGACGCTGTATTCAAGCGGTAAGTTATAAAAATGGGGTGCCAATTGAGATTCCGGATTCCGAAAAAGCGAAATTTAAAACTCGGAATGGTCGAGAAGTTTTGGACGGTGGTGGAATTTACCCAGATGTGAAAATTGCGAAAGAAGCGCCTGCAAATGTGACGATAAGTTTGATGGAAAATAATCTAATTTTTGATTACGCTACGCTTTACACCATGAAAAACGAAACCATCAAATCTGCGAAACAATACGCAATAACGGATGTAGATTACGAGGATTTTGTGAAATTTGTACAATCAAAAAATCATACTTACGAAACAAGTAGCGAAAAAATGCTGCAAGATTTGGAGAAAAAAGCAAAAGAGGAAAATTACTTAGGAGCAATTGAAGCGGATTTGAAAGCGATGCGGACAAAAATCGAAGAAGATAAAGCACAAGATATTTATAAATATAAAGCTCAAATCAAAAATTTATTAGAACGTGAGATTGTTTCTCGGTACTATTATGAAAAAGGAAAGATTGAATTAGGCTTGCAAAATGATGAAGAAATCAAGGAAGCAATTAAGGTTTTGAATGACGAAATATTATATAAAAAATTATTAGCAAGAGAGTAAACGTTGGTAGTTAAAATAAAATCCCAGTTAGGGAAATCATTAGCATATGGCAACGCCGTATGAATTCATAAAAATGAAGAAGCGAGGATGTTGATTTTCCAACATCCTCGTTCTATTTTTGTGCAGTATTCATTCCGAGGTTTCGGGAAAAGTTAATTAATAATTCAAAAGGAAATGGCTCTAATTTTAAATATTGAAACAGCGACTAAAGTTTGTTCGGTTGCGATTGGCAAAGATGGGAAAGTAATTGTGGAAGCAGAAACGCGTGGGCAACAATCGCACGCAGGGAATTTGACGTTATTAATAGAGCAATGTTTGAAAGAGATTGGGCAAAGTTTGTCGGATTTAGATGCAATTGCAGTAAGTCATGGGCCGGGTTCTTATACTGGACTTCGGATTGGATTATCAACGGCGAAAGGAATGTGTTATGCTTTGGAAAAACCATTGATTACGGTGAATACTTTAGCGGCTTTAGCGAATGTGACAAAGATGCGTTTTCCGAACGAAAATGCGGTTTACTGTCCAATGATTGACGCTCGGAGAATGGAAGTTTATACTGCTATTTTTGATGGAAACGGCAAACAATTAACGGAAACTCAACCTTTAATTGTTGAAAATGAAGATTATTTTGAAGCCTATTTTGCGAATAATCAAACAGTTATATTCTCTGGCGATGGTTCTGAAAAGTGTAAAACAATAATCGAAAATGAAAATTCAAAATTTATAATCCAAGAAAATACAGCAGTTGGAATGGTTTCTATTGCCGAAAGGCAATTCAATGAGAATGATTTTGATGACTTGGTATATTCTTCGCCTTTTTATCTTAAATCTCCGAATATTACGAAGCCTCGGAAACGATTGTAAAGGATTGAGTAGTTCAATAGCGGCTGCTTTATTTGCAGTGAAGTGTTCGTAAGGAGGTTACACAAAGCAGTAGATTTAAAAATACTTAAACAGCTTATTAATAAGAAGTTAAACATATTTTTTTATCTAAAAATAATAATATATCTTTAGATAATATACCTTTAAATAATCATTGCATGATTACATTTACGTAAGAAGGATTAAGAAGTAAATAATCAACAACAATTATTTTTGTTTTGATGGACACAAAGAAAATATTTTCTTGCATCGATTCTTTGTGTATCTATGATATAAGAATCATTGGAATTGGCTTATTTGTTCCTTAAGCCTCAATTCACCTCTAAGATGCAAAAGTCAATTTTATTAATTATTGGTTTATTTTTATCCTACCAAAATCATGTAACTGCTTGTGGTTGCAATGTTGAAAGACCATTCTTACAAACTTCCATCAATGCTAAATTAATCGCTGTCGTCGAAATTCAAGACTATATTTCATATAATGAAATGATGGGCGAAGAGGTCGCTGTTTCCATGTCTGTAAAAGTCAAGAAGGTTTTGAAAGGCGTTGAATATCAAAGTGAAATAACGGTTTGGGGAAATAATGGATTGATGTGTAGTCCGTATTTAGATATTTTTGAGCCTGGGACAAAATGGATTATGGCGTTCCGTGATGCACCGATTGAAGCGTATGGAAATGCGAAAAGCGCACATTATGGTTTGTCGAATTGTGGGGAACATTTTATGAAAGTGGAGACCAGTGTGGTTCGAGGTTTGATAAAAAATATGGAGCGTTATCAATCTATGACGATTGCGACTTTGAAGGCAAATTTAGATATTATTAATAGAGAACATGGAAATTTAGATGTCGAAAAATGCCATTATATCGCTCAACTATACGACTTTGGAGTAGATACGATTGGTGTTTTTGAGAATCGTCAAGTGAATAATGTAATTCGTTTTTTGCCGTTAAAAGTAAATTTTGAAATGTCAAGAGATGATGATTTTCCGAATTATTATGAATATATAAAAAATGGTGGTGTGAATCGTCAACTTTTTATTTATTGGCAATTTAAGGGTCGAATTTACGTCAAACAAATTGATAACATATTGGTCTATGATGCTGTAGAAATAAGTGATGTCGGATTTTTTGATGCTTATTTTGAAAATAAAAATCGATTTAGAAAGGAACGATTAAAATTACCTGGAAGGAAAATCCAAAGACAATATGTCCCACAAAAAATAAATCCGATTCGATCGAATAAAGTATTGGCAGAGAACATAAATTATATGTCCACAGCGAAAGTAATCGCTCCGCCACCGGAACATTATTTATTACAATCGATTCAATTTTTTATTAATGGAGAAGTCTTTCTAAGGGATTTCGATACTAGATTATTTAACAAAGGTTATAACCCATATTTTTATAAGGAAAACCAAAAGTCATTCGTATATAATTGGTTGGGAATATTAATGGAGGAAACAGAGAATTTGGTAAAAATAAATGAACGAGCTTATATTATGTTTCGACAATATAAAAGAATGAAATGATTATTTGTCCGGAGTACTCGGCGGTTCAACTATCATCGCTTCGCTCATTGTCGGATATTTGATTGTCAATCGTAAACGATAAAAACAAGGAAATAATTGGACAATGAGCCAAAGACGATAACAAAGAAATCTTACCAACCCAAGCTTGTTTTAGTATTTGGATTTTCTTCTAATTTCACCTCAATAATATCTTTATTTAGTGTTTCCCACAATAAATCTTTTAATTCCATCAAGCCAATTTGAGCTACTGACGAAATAAAAATATGTGGAATTTTCTTAGGAATTTCAGGTAAAAGTAATTCTTTCAATTCCTCATCAATCAAATCAGATTTCGTAATTGCCAAAACCCTTGGTTTATCCAATAATTCTGGATTATACATTTCTAATTCATTCAATAAAATTTGATATTCTTTGGAAATGCTATCGGTATCTGCCGAAATCATAAAAAGTAAAGTTGAATTTCGTTCGATATGTCGCAAAAAGCGATGTCCCAAACCTTTACCTTCATGAGCATTTTCAATAATTCCAGGAATATCAGCGATGATAAATGATTTAAAACCACGATATCGAACGATACCTAAATTCGGTGTTAAAGTTGTAAAAGCGTAATTGGCAATTTTCGGTTTTGCAGCCGTTACCACAGAAAGTAAGGTAGATTTTCCGGCATTCGGAAAACCAACTAAACCAACATCTGCCAATACTTTCAATTCTAAAATCTTCCATTCATCAGTACCTTCTTCACCAGGTTGAGCATAACGAGGAGCTTGATTCGTAGAAGATTTAAAGTTAAAATTACCTAAACCACCACGACCCCCAGATACCAAAACTCGGGTTTCGCCATCTTTTGTAATTTCAAATTCAACCTCGCCAGTTTCCACATCTCTTATAATCGTCCCGAGTGGAACATCCAAAAAGACATCATCTCCATCCGAACCAGAAGAACGACTTCCACTTCCGACACCACCGTCTCCAGCGATAACGTGTTTTCTATATTTTAAAGGCAATAACGTCCACATTTGAGTATTTCCTCTCAAAACAATATGTCCGCCACGTCCGCCGTCGCCACCGTCAGGTCCACCTTTTGCGGTTATTTTATCACGATGCAAATGACTCGAACCAGCACCTCCTCGCCCCGAACGGCAACACATCTTCACGTAATCTACAAAGTTTCTATTCTCAGCCACCTTTTTCTAATTATGATTTTTCAATTAAGAGTTAGGAATAAACTTCTTAACGTATAATATTTTTTTGTAATCGTAGTGTGCAGGTAACTTAAAGTCAGCTACTCACTTTCCTAAAACAAAAATGCCATTGCATAAGATACAATGGCGTTTTATAATGCAAAGATATATAAATTCTATGAGCAATTCGTTACGCCAAAAAGGTATCAATCGCTTCACCTAATCTATTACCAATTTCTTCAATCGTTCCAACACCATTTACGTAAGCTGTTTTTTCGCTACGACCATAATATTCTGCTACGACAGAAGTTTGTTCTTTATATACTTCGATACGATTTTTGATGATATCTACATCTGCATCATCGGCACGACCAGAAGTCGCTGCACGACCTAAGAGGCGTTGAACCAGTACATCATCGGCAACTTCTAAAGCAACTAAAGTCGTCACTTCATTTCTTCCTGATGCCAATAGTTCGTCCAATGCTTCCGCTTGAGGAGTTGTTCTTGGAAAACCATCTAAAATGTAACCTTTTACAGCCTTATTCGCATCCATTTTGTTTTTCAACATTCCGATAGTTACAGAATCCGGAACCAATTCTCCTTTCTCAATATAACTTTTTGCTTTCAAACCAAGTGGTGTATCGTTTTTCATTTCGTAACGAAAAAGATCACCTGTAGAAATGTGTAATAAGCCGTATTTCTCAACTAAATTTGCGGCTTGAGTTCCTTTACCGCTGCCCGGAGGTCCGAATAAAATTAATGTAATCATTATTTATACTTGTGTTTAGTGAAATGAATCATAAAAAAAGGTAGTTTTAATTTTTTGTTTTTGGTAAACTGTAAAATTAAACTAAAAATTCATTTCATTTATAATACCGTAAAAATACAGAACGAAGCGGTGAAAGTACAATTTTGTTAAAAATTTGATTGTATTTAGTAATAATTGTAAAAAAAAGGTGCTAGAGGTTTAAAGGCAAATGACGACTACCACTTATTTAGTTTGAATGATTGCTATATCTTTTATACCTAAAAAAAATGCTACCGATAAAACGTGCTATCGCTATATTTTTAGTGATTAAATATTCGTCATTCATACATAAAATCACCTTTTTTATAAAGAAATCGAGATTTGGATTAAATTATTTTTGGTTCGTGTCGTCAAAGATGTGTATTTCGTTTTTTAATAATTGAAAACGAGTATTTCAATTTTAAGAAATATCATTAATAATTAAAAATATCAAAAGAATGATAATATCAGTAAAAGGAATGATGATGACATTAGCAATGGTTTTGACTATTGCATTTGCTTACGCTCAGCCACAAGGCGGAGGAAGAGGTGGTAATCCGGTTGAACAAGCTAAAAAAGAAACAGAACGCTTGATCTTAGAATTAGAATTAAACAAAAAACAGACAAAAAAGGTAGAAGCGATTAACCTGAAGTATGCGAAAGAGATGCAGCAGATTCGTACAGAAATAGGCGAGAGAAGAGAGGCAGGAGAAGAAATAGATAGAGATGCAATCCGTACTAAAATGCAGGTAATCCGTACTAATCATGACGAGGAAGTCAAATCACTTTTGACGCCAACGCAAATCGAAAAGTTCGATGCAATGCTGAAACCTGAACGTGGCGGAAAAGCTAGAGCGAAAAGAGGTAAGAAAGGTAAAAAAGGTCAAAAGCCATCTAAAGAAGAAATCGAAGAAGCACATTAAATTAAATTAGGAATTATTGACTGTTTTAGCGTAATTTTTTATCGTTGAAACAGTTAATTTCTAATTTCTAATGCTACATTTTTAGCCAAAAAAAATTTTAATTTAAAATTTCTAATTTTAAAAAATGAAACTACTTTACACATTATTAATAACCTTTATGACGACGCTCACCTTTGCGCAGTCTTATATGGCTTCGGGGAAAATCATAGATAAAAATGATGATAATATTATTGGTGCAAATGTCATTTTAGGAAATGCGACCGATTCTTTATTTCGAGCAACTTCGACGAATAAATATGGTAATTTCAAATTAGAAAATGTGCCACAAGGTCGCTATACTTTGAAAGTATCGTATATCGGTTTTAAAACGTATTACCAAGCCGTTTTTGTTCGTGGAAATGTCGATTTTGAATTTATTACGATTGAAACGAATAATATTGAATTAGAAGAAGTTGAAGTTATTGAGCAAGTCCTGACAGTCGTTCAGAAGGAAGATACGACGGAAATTAACGCAAATGCATTTAAGACAAATCCTGATGCGACAGCGGAGGATTTGATTAGAAAAATGCCCGGGGTGACGAGTACAAACGGAAAAATTTCGGCACAAGGAGAAGAAGTAAAAGAAGTTTTGGTGGATGGACGACCCTTTTTTGGTAATGATCCAAATGCGGCATTGAAAACCTTGCCAGCAGAAGTCGTAGAAAAAATCCAAGTTTATGATAAAGAAAGTGAGCAATCGCAGTTGACTGGTGTGAGCGATGGACAAACGACGAAAACGATTAATATTATTACCAAAAAGAATATGCGAAGTGGTGAGTTTGGAAAAATTTATGCTGGTTATGGTTATGAAGATCGATATGCTGCCGGTGGAAATATTAATTTTTTCAAAAATGCAAGACGAATTTCACTTATCGCACAAACAAATAATGTAAATCAACAGAATTTTTCTAATGATGATTTATTAGGCGTAATGGGTTCGAGTGGACGAGGACGACGAGGGGGCGGACGTGGATCCGGTGGCGGTAGTTCTTCGGATTTCTTGGTAAATGCTCAAAATGGAATTACGACAACACATGCTTTAGGTGTGAATTACAGCGATAAATGGGGCAAAAAGTTAGATGTATCGGGAAGTTATTTTTTCAATATGTCAGATAATGATTCTAGACAAAATTTGGCGAGAACATTCTTGAGTGATGCGAATGATTTTAATCAAATTTATACTGAAAATGATACTTCACAAAGTCGAAATATAAATCATCGAGCAAATTTGAGATTGGATTATAAGTTCGATGAGTATAAGAGTTTGACGATTGAACCTCGGCTGAGTATTCAGCAAAATACAGGTTCTCAAATGATTTCCGGTCAAAACATCGCATCAAGCGATGTTTTAAATACGATAGATTATAATTTTACATCGGATTTGGCAGCTATAAATTTTACTGGTCGAGTTTCATATCGCCAACGTTTTGAGAAGCAAGGACGGAGTTTTTCGATCTCTTTGAACTCTGGTTATAATGAAAATACAGGAAATAGTGAATTACTTTCTCGTAATAATTATTTTACCAATACGGTACTTTCGGATACTTTAGACCAAAATTCGGATTTGGATAACAATGGTTGGAATACAAGTGCGAGAGTGATGTACACCGAGCCGATTAGTGAAAAAATGGTGCTTTATGTTGATTTTAATGCATCGATTGAGCGGACAGTTTCGGATAAGGAAACGTATGATTTTGAGGAAACAACGCAAGAATATTCTACGTTTAATACGACACTTTCTAATGGGTTTGTAAGTGACTATTTGACACAGAAAGCGGGTTTGGGTATCCGTTTTGGGGATAGAGGGAGGATGATGATTGTGGCAGGGCTTGGTGTGCAATGGTCAGAATTGACGAATGAATTAATTTATCCAATAGAAGATAATATTTCTCGGAATTTTGTGAATTTGATTCCGTTTGCAATGATTCGAAAAAACTTTTCTAAGTCTGAAAATTTGCGTTTTTTCTATCGAACGAATACAAATCCGCCGTCTATTTCGCAATTACAAAATGTGATTGACAATAGTAATCCGTTACAATTACAAATAGGAAATTCGGATTTAGAACAGGAGGTTAAGCATCGTTTGAGTTTACGGTATAATAAAACGAATACGGAAAAATCTTCGATTTTTTATGCGATGCTTTCTGCTGATTTAAGACAAAATTATATTGGAAATAGTACGTTTATTGCACGAAAAGATACATTGTTGGCAGACGGAATTGTATTGGGAAGAGGTGGACAATTGATCACACCTGTGAACTTGAAAGGCTACTTCCGAGCAAATGGTTTTATGACTTATGGTATGCCAATTAAAAAATTGAAAACGAATTTGAATTTTAATATTTCGGCAAGTTATACGACGCAACCGGGATTGATTCAGGAGATTGAAAATGTTGCAAATACAGCGACAGCAGGGATTGGAATTACACTAAGCAGTAATATTAGCGAAAAAGTTGATTTCACCTTAACTTCGATGTCGAATATTAATAATTCAACGAATACGGCGAATGGTTTTGCGACAACGCAATATTTCAACCAAACTTCTACTGGTGTTTTGAATTTGATTTTGGGCGAACATTGGATTTTTCGGACGGATTTAATTCATAATTATTATGATGGTTTGAGCGATGGGTTTAATCAAAATTACTTTTTATGGAATGTCAGTTTTGGCCGAAAATTCTTGAAGGATAATCGTGGAGATTTACGTTTCAAAGTGTACGATTTATTGAATCAGAATACAAGTATTTCACGAAACGTAACACCAGCGTATATCGAAGATATTCAAACGGTAGTTTTGCAGCGTTACGTGATGGTGATTTTTACGTATGATATTCGTCATTTCGGAGAAGCTCCGAAGAGGGAAGCCCGCAGAACGTCACGTTGGTAAAGTAGTCAAACATTTCCTACTTTCACTTTGAGTGAAGGTGTGAATAGGCGTTAAAAGACCGTCATTCCGATTTTTAGAAATCGAAATGATGGTCTTTTTTGTCTTTAAGAAAGGTATTATTTTCGTAGCGGTTATTTTTCGCTGCCGCAACATTTTCAATACTTTACGACCAAATTCAAAAATGCCAATTTAAAATCACAATCCTATTTTATTGCGTTTGCCTGTACCAAAAATAGTCATCGTAAGTAAATTGAAAACCATTAAATTAACAATAATTTTGATGAAATTTAAAGATCATTCACCTGATAACTTTCTTGGATTATCCTTCGCTGTAACACGTTCGACAACGAGGTTCATATTCTTGTTTCTCTCCCAAAAGTATTTCTGAATCATCGGCGACCAAACGATAAGAATGCGTCGCTAAATTGCCACATCGTTGGCAAATTGCATGAACTTTCGTCACATATTCTGCGACTGAAAGCAAATAAGGCATTGGACCAAAAGGACGACCTTTAAAATCCATATCTAAACCGGCAACGATAACTCGAACACCTCTTAACGATAATGTTTCTGCAACTTTCACTAACTCTAAATCAAAAAATTGAGCTTCGTCGATTCCGACAACGTTTATTTTTCTACCTTCACAAGCCGTCAAAATATCGATTGATTTTTTGACCGGAGTTGATTTGATAAAATTAGAATCGTGTGAAACGATTTTTTGTTGATCATATCGAGTATCAATCGAAGGCTTAAATATCTCTACTTCTTGATTAGCAATTAATGCTCGTTTTAATCGTCTGATAAGTTCTTCGGTTTTTCCCGAAAACATGGAGCCGCAGATAATTTCTATTGAGCCACTTCTGTGATTGGTGAAATGTGGTTCTAAAAACATAATATATCGTTTGTTGAAAGATGGAGCGGTGTTTTTTAGTGTTAAAAACGCTTAAACACGAGCAATTCTACAAACATATAAAATTAATATAAAAGATAAGTTGGAAGCGTGTCGTTTATAGAAAACTTACGTTATTTTAGCAAAAAAATAGAGATGCAAGTAATTGAAAATAGATAGATTTTGTATTTCTGTTTTCATTGTGTAATTTTGACACTTTAACAAAGCGAATTATGAATTGGAATAAGGCAAATAAGGTATTATCGGGAATTGATAGATTATTTAATATTTTTCAAGAATCGGAAGGTTTATCATCGATTGAGCGAGATTTGTTATTAAGAAGAATACAGGATTTATATGAAGTCGTTTTGGAAGGTGATTTTGAGGAGGCAGTAAAAAGAACGGAAAAACCGAAACTAGCACCAGTTAAAGAAATGCCAAAACCTGTTTGGCCTCCAAAGGTGACGGAAAAGCCGAAACCAATTACTCCGAAGCCCATCCCAAAACCGGTTGTTGAGCGACCTAAAGCTGAAACACCAAAGGTAGAAACGCCAAAGCCGATAGTAGTCGAGAAGCCAAAGGAAATCGTTTACGAACCAATTAATAATAATTCGGCAGAGATAGAAGAACTATTTGAGTTTAAAATTGCAACGGATTTATCTGAAAAATTAAGTGCGTCAGCGATTGCTGATTTGAAAACATCGATGGGAATTAATGAGCGTTTCTTGACAATTAGTGAATTGTTTAAAGGGAATAAAGCTCAGTATGACGATGCAATTGATACGCTAAATAGTTTCAATGATTTCGAACAAGCGAAAAATTATATTACTAGAATATTAATTCCAGAGTTTGACTGGACAAGTGATAAAAAAATAGATCAAGCAAAAACCTTTGTTAAAAAGGTTAGGCGACGTTATTTGTAGTGATTGAGAATTACTAATTATTAAATAATGATAAATTATAAATTGTTTGATGCTCTAGTGTAATTAGAGATTATAAATTTTTTTGATTAAATTTTTTTATTTTATTTTCATTATTAATGCTTAATCATCAATTGTCAATTAAAGAATATGAAAAAAATAGCTGTTTTTACATCAGGTGGAGATGCTCCAGGAATGAATGCTTGTATTCGTGCAGTAGTGCGTACTGCGTTGCATTATAATTTGGAAGTATTAGGAATTAGAAGAGGTTATGCAGGTATGATTGATGGAGAAATAATTCCTATGGATTCTCGCTCCGTTAGTAATATCATTCAAAAAGGAGGAACAATCTTGCAATCTGCTCGAAGTACATCTTTCAAAACGCCAGAAGGTCGCCGACAAGCGTATGAAAATTTATCTAAAGCTGGTATTGAAGGCGTTGTAGCGATTGGTGGTGATGGAACATTCACAGGTGCAGATATTTTTTGTAGTGAATATCCTGAGATGTCTTTTGTTGGTGTTCCCGGAACGATTGATAATGATTTGTACGGTACAGATTATACGATTGGTTATGATACGGCAATCAATACTGCAATGGAAGCAATTGATAAAGTAAAAGATACGGCTGATGCTCATAATCGTTTGTTCTTCGTGGAAGTGATGGGACGTGATGCTGGTTTTATTGCGATGTATAGCGGAATCGCAACTGGTGCAGAAGCGATTTTAATTCCGGAATCAAAGACGGATATTAATAAGTTAGTCGATAGTCTTGATTATAACTTTAGAAAGAAAAAGACTTCAAGTATTGTTATTGTGGCGGAAGGTGACGAGGAAGGTGGTGCAATTGAGATTGCTAAAAAAGTGAAAGAACGCTTCGACAAATATGATACAAGAGTAACGGTTTTAGGACACGTTCAGAGAGGTGGAAGCCCAACTTGTATGGAAAGAGTTAGAGCAAGTCGTTTGGGAATGGAAGCAGTAAAAGCATTATTGAATGGTCAAAGCCGTATTATGGTGGGGATTATTCATAAAGATATTGCTTACACGCCTTTCCAGAAAGCGATTAAGCATAATAGAAAGATTGAGCCGCTTTTAGCTCATTTAGCAGAAGTATTATCTACCGTTTAAAGTTCATTATTAAGGGTAAATCTATCAAATTTTCTCTATTCAAAATATAACCCTACTATTCCGAACGCTCGAGATGGTAGGGTCAATATGATACAAAGAATCAGTTTTTGGCGAATAAAAAAAACGATGCGTTCGCCCTTTTTGGTATTTGGCAGACGTAAAGTCTTAAATGACTGAATATTGATTTTTTTGATGTAAAGACTTCGTTTTAATTTACGGCAGTAAACATAAAGTAATTTTTTACCGAATACTAAGGCACAGGATCATGTCCATGTCCGCCCCAAGGGTGACAACGCATAATTCTTCTCAATCCTAACCAACCGCCTTTAAAAGGGCCATATTTCTTAATAGCTTCTACGGTGTATCGGGAGCAAGTCGGTGTATAACGACAGGATGGCGGTAATAATGGCGAAATAAATAATTGGTAGATTTTTATGATTGCCAAAAAAATGCTACTGAATATATACTTGATGAATTTCCAAATTATCATAGTCTAAGTTCTATTTAAAATGATACAAAGAAAGACTTAAAATAGTTTTGAACTTGTGATTACTCACACAATTCTCCGCAATCTTTTCAAGGCTTGTTTCATTTTAGTTTCGATTTCTTGAAACGGCAATTCTTCATTCGCTAAGTAAATAATAATAAGTGCACCTTGTTTTTCTTGAGCATTCAGAGAAGCATGGAACTTGGACTTATTCAAGCGATAAGCCTCACGCATCAATCGTTTGATACGATTGCGTTGAACAGCTTTCTTGTATTTTTTCTTGGAAACACTAAAGGTAATTTGCGTAGGGAAAATTGTATCCAATGGCGTTTCGAGCCAGATGACTCGCAGCGGATAGTTAGAAAATGACTTACCTTCTCTGTTAAAAATCCGTTCGATTATTTTTCGACTTTTGAGTCGCTCGGATTTATTGAAGATTTTTTTTTCCATTATAAACCAATATGTACTTATATAAAACAAGAATCACGAATACCAAACATCGCTGATATTCATGATTCAATACGTTTTATCAATGATTTAACTATTTCAGACGAGACTCGCTTGATACAGATAATTTCTTACGTCCTTTAGCACGACGGCTTGCCAATATTTTGCGACCATTCTTTGTCGCCATACGAGAGCGAAAACCGTGCTTATTCTTACGTTTTCTTCTTGAAGGTTGATACGTTCTTTTCATTACTTAAACTTTTTTAGTTCCTTATGGAATCTTACTCAACAAATCGCTCTTAAAAAAGCGATGCAAAAGTAAGTAATTTAATTGAAAGCTATCAACGGAATTTGAAAAAATTTTCTGAAATTATTTTTTTTGTTCGATTATTCAAGTATTTAGTTGCTTAATTGTCATTTAGTTACTTGTTAATCAGTGTTTTATGGTCATTATTTTACGTTTGAATAATTGAAAAAATCTGCGTGCAATTTTTTTTAGAAAATTCAATTTTGAAGAAAATATGTTTAGATTCCTAATTTTAGATATAAATCTATATTCTCAGGTTTATAAATACATTTTCTCGGAATTTTCAATTTGTCGATGAATTCTCCTTCAAATCAAGTTGTATCGCTCGTTTTTCTTATTGTGTCCATGAATATCATGATTAGTATACTATTGTAACTGCACAAGTTTATTCGCTAAACCCGTGTACTAATCTTCTCGGTTATTATAAATACGTTTTTCATAAGAACGAGAAGCTGCTTTGCTGAGCACATTTTCAGAATTTATTGTGAGAGTTCTTATTCCGAATACTTATTCTTGAGTCGGTTTTGTTACTCAACCAAAACGAGACATCATTTAAAGAAAATTAGCCTTATCCAAGACATTCTCGAGAAACGACAATGATTTCCTATAAAGCGTTGATTTTTGATTGCCAAATCGACAATCAGATGATTAAAAGCCTGGTAAACCAGAATCTGTGTTTCCGTTTCTTGAGCAAGGATAAGGTTCTTTTTTTGAGGAATAGAACGTAAATTATCGTTGTATTTTATCAACTCTAAATTCAGTATTCTAAATTTAAAAAATACAGCAATTAAAGATACTGAAAAGTGATTTCTTATTTTTCCACTAAATACTTAAATTTTTTCAAATCTGCTTCTTGCTGTTTCTTCATTCGACTTTTCATGAAGATGGAAAAAATGCCCATAAAGACGGGAATTAAGCGAGTTTGAGTCGTTAAAATCAGGCGAGTAATTTCATTTCCTTGATTCAAAAACTGAAAGGCTTGATGTGTATCCATATTTTTATGGGAAAGTCGAATTTCAAATTTTTTATTTCTATCAAATTTTAAAATTTCTTCCTGAATTTCCATTCGTCCTTTTGAATCATTAAAAATATGTTTAGAAATACTTCCCTTTCGAGGTCGTTTCCCTTTCACCGATTCTAACGTTTGGAAACCTTCTATCCATTTTGGCATATTCGATGGTTCTACTAGACCTTTGAATACAACAGCGACGGGCTGACGAATATCTATAACGGTTTTGATTATCATTTTATTTAGAGATTAGTTATGTAGTAATTCGTTTAAATACTTTACGAATTTTGCAAATTTCAACGAAAATAAGATTTATTTTTTGGTTATGAATGTTTTATGAGATTTCGTCTTTGACATTTTTTTTAATTTATTATGTTCTATTTTTTATCAGTTTAAAGTTGGTAACAAGAATTAAGCATTTAATAAGAAATTAACAAATACATTTTTTTTTAATGTACCATGCAACGAATTAAAGAAAAACTACATCTAAGGTAAAAAATAGCTCTTTATTCCTTATCTTAAAGATAATAGATATATCGAATTTTTTTAATAGAAAAAGTAACACTACGAATTTACGGTTTAAATCAAATCACTATGAGAGTTTCCAAAAATGAAGTTTCACTTAATCAGGGTAATGATCAAGTGAAATTAGATTACAATGAATTAAAAAGAGCGGTTTTGGTATTGAGAGCAGTGAATCACAAACTTCGTCAAGAGATTATTCACTTACTGGAGGTAAATGGTCAAATGACAGTAACTGATCTTTACGTTAAGTTACGTTTGGAGCAATCAGTTGCATCACAACATTTAGCTATTCTACGTCGTGCAGGTGTTGTGATTACGGAGAGAGAAGGTAAATTTATCTACTATTCACTAGACCAAAATCGGTTGACACAAATTAATGGCTTGGTAGAGAGGTTAGCTGTTTAAACACCTATTAAAAATATTATAGAATACTCCAAATGTGCTGCAAGAATCCTTGCAGCACATTTTTTTTTGTTTAAATTGTAACCTTTGGATAGTTTTGTTATTATGAAGCAGAATTGAATATCTTTGGTCAATAATAAAAAAAACATGAATTTTAAATCCCCTTCTACTCGGCTGATTATTCCATTAGTAATACTAATGATAGTCGGTTATATGGTTAATAGTATAATACTTTCGTTTGTTTTTTTTGGTGGTGGTTTTTTAGGAATTGCATTAGTTTACGTATTTCGTCAGCCAATTCACTGGTATTGGTATTGCAAAAATCCACCGCCGATTGCTCCGCAGATGATTACCATTTTGGAACGTAAGGTTCCTTATTATCAAAACTTATCATTGGATAATAAGCGACATTTTTTAAAACGAATGTCTTTGTTTCTAATGGCAAAAGAGATGGAAAGTATTAATGAAGATCAAGATTTTCCTGCGGATTTTAAAGGTCTGCTTACAGCGAGTGCAGTTCAAGTTAATTTTGGTCAAGAGCGATTTTTATTTCCCGAATTTCATAAAGTATTAGTTCATCCGGGACTATTTTTATCGGCTGTTATTAATAAACAATTTCATGGGAGTGAAACGTTTATTGATCCGGATTTCAAAGGTCATAGTTGCCAAATATTTGCAGGAGATAGATTGTTACACGCTTTTAATGAGCCAAAATCTGGTTATAATATTGCGATTCACGAAATGGCGAATGCCTTTGCTTCCAATCACGATATTTCTAAAGTTGAGGGTGAAATGAAAAGTAATCCTAAATTATTGGAATACTTCGCGATTATTCGAGGATTTAATTATCATCAAGCGATTGAATATACCAAAAATCCTTCTCTGTCGCATTTTGGTTTAGCCGTGGAACACTTTTATTATAATCCGAAAGCGTTTGAGGTTGTTTTACCAAAGTTATTTGAGCTGCTTTGTGAAACTTTAAATCAAAACCCGTTGAACGCAGAAAGTCCTGTGATTGAGTCGATTGATTATGAACTATTACTCGAACGAAAAGATATTTATTAGAGTTTGACTCCCTTGGGCTTGAAATGCCGAAATACTGATGACGTAGAATTTACACGGATTCCTTTTTTGTAGTTTGTACAATAAAGAAATCGGCGAATATCAGCGGTTTCTGTGTCATCGGCATTTCAACGCCGAAAGGCCGTCACTTACAAACAGTCAAAATCGAAATCCGTAATTTATTTACTTTATAGCTCTCAACTGAGTCAATATTTCTTTTTCATCCCAGGCCATACTTCCTGTTAAAGTTAAAGCAACTTCGCCATTCGTATCGAAAATTAAAGTCGTAGGAATAGCACGAATATTAAAAGGTCGGAATTCATCATCTGCTTTGATGAACGTGAAATTATATTTCTCCTTTTGAGCAAATCCATTGATTTTACTTATTCGTTCGTTGGAAGCGGCTAAGAAAATATAATTTTCACCTTTCAAGATTTCATATGCTTTATTCATGCTTGGCATCTCTGCGACACAAGGTCTACACCAAGTTGCCCAAAAATTCAGTAAAACTCGTTTTCCTTTAAAATCACTAATTTTCAGTTCGCTTTTGTCCAAATTAAGGAATGGAACTTCGTTATAAGTCATTTCTTCTAAGGAGCGTTTTGGTTCCTCTTTCTGTGGTTCGATAACTTGTTCAACGACTTGTTCAGGAGTATATTCGGGTTTGTTTTCTTGGTTTTTCGTTGTTCCGTTATTACAACTTACCGTAAATAAAGTCGTTATAATAATAGCAATGTATTTAAGCATATTGGCGTATTTTAAAAATTAAAAAGTACAAATTTGATAAAGTAAATCTAAATTATCACCAAAGTTATGCGAAAGTTATCACTTTTATTGGTTTACGATTTGTTTTAATTAAATCATTGCTTTCGGTTGAAATGTCAATTTTATAGAAACTAACTGCGAATTGATTATAGATTATTTCGACTGTTTTATGTAGTGAAATTTAAATCGAAAAGATGAGAAAAATAATATTTTTATTTATAAATATTTTATTGATTGGTCAAGTTTTTGGGCAAAGTAAAGATGCGGAATTTGATAAAATGTTGGCAGAATTAATTGCTTTTAAGGTACCTACGATTACGGTTGCAAAATTAAAAAAAATGCAACAAAATGATAAGATTTATCTGTTGGATGCTCGTGAAAAAAGGGAATATAATGTCAGTCATTTGCCGAATGCAAAATGTATTGGTTATGACGATTTTTCTGCGTCAAGTGTGAAATACATTTCTAAAGATGCATCGGTCGTGATTTATTGTACGGTTGGTTACAGAAGTGGGAAAATCGTTGAGAAATTGCGGAAAGCTGGTTATAGTAATGTTTATAATCTTCATGGGAGTATCATGGAATGGGCAAATCAGGGTAATAAATTGGTCAATAGTGAAGGAAAAATAACGACACGAGTTCATACTTATAGTGAGGGCTGGTCAAAATGGCTGAAGCGTGGGGTGAGCGTTTATTAGCGATAATTAGGAATTAGAAGTGAGAAATTAGAAATTTTATAACGTGGATTTGTTACGATATAAAAATATTATAGGTTTTAAAAACCTACAGGATTTTTACACTTTAATATCAGATAAAACAGGATTTAAAATTAGCTTTGAGTTCAAAAAAAGTTAAATAATTTTTCAGATAATTTGTTGAACGTTTCTTTAATGTGTATTTTTTACTTGATTATAAACGCACTTAATTTTTGCTTTTCACTGGAAAACCAATTCTAAAAATAAAGTGAAAGGTTGGTAGAACTGATCGTTCAAGCTCATTAAAACCAGAGCCAAAATTATTAAATAATCCAAACGGATTCGGATTCAAAGGTTGAGAAGCGAGTGGTGGTAAACCCAAATCTTGACGAAAATAATAAACAAGACCTTGAACCAATTCTAATTCTATAATCCAATTACTCTTTGTTAATTTATTCCATCCAAAACCGAAACCTGTACCTGCAATTGTTTTCATTCTAACAGATTCTGCTTGAATAGTCGTAGTACAATCTGGTGTAATACAAATATTTTCTATACGTTCCTCAAAGGTTTGTTTTAGAATAAAGTTTGGACCGTAAAAGAAATTATATCTGCTCGGCTGAAACCCTCTGCGATAGATTCGATATTCTATTCGTGTTCGGTAACCGCTTTCGGATTGACCAAAAAACTTAATTGGTACAATTACCCCGAATCCATAGTGCATTGATTTAAATTCAGAGAATCGCTGTTCAAATGAAAACTGTAAACTCGAATTTATAGGATCTAAAATACTAAGCGGTGCATATTTTATAAAGTAATTCGGCAATTCGGTATTTTGGCTTTTACCTATATTAATACTGAATAGAATAATCAAAATGGTAAATATCTTTTTCATTTCTTATAGTTTTTCTCAAAATACGATTTTAAATAATCGGGAATAAATTTTTATTCCTAAATGCAAGTTTTTTGCGGTTATATTTTATCAGAATCAATAAAAGTTGGAGATGTAAGTGAGAATAACGGTATTGTAGATTACGTCATTTCTTAAATGAAACTTCTTAGTTCAAGCACTAAAAAAGGTTCTTTGACAAATTTCACCAAACTTAAGTGAATTGTGATTTCCGTGGCAGCTGTTTTTAGCTGCCGTAACCGCTTTAAGACTTTACGGCAGATGAAGACAGCCCGGCTACGGACAAAAGATTGTCTGAAATGGAAGAGTATCTGCCGATAGTAGTTTGGGGAATATAAAAAAAGTAATCTATCCATTTTACTTGCTACTTTTGCTTCATATCGTATCAATAATACTCGCATAACGATGACTATATCTACGTTTTTTTCTCGTCTGAAATAAAAATAGCCTGACTGTTTGTGCAGTAGATGGGCTCCGCACAA
>CAWVWD010000002.1:0-28073 GCA_963933585.1 uncultured Saprospiraceae bacterium | reverse complement strand
TAAACACAATTTTTATTAATTGTTTCTTAACTAAAAGCCTTTCTTTAAAAGCGATTGCAAAGGTAGTTTCTTTTTCCTAACCACCAACTATTTCTATACATAATTGCAAAGTCTTTTA
This sequence comes from uncultured Saprospiraceae bacterium, assembly GCA_963933585.1. Classification (GTDB taxonomy): domain Bacteria; phylum Bacteroidota; class Bacteroidia; order Chitinophagales; family Saprospiraceae; genus CAWVWD01. The sequence goes on along the minus strand of CAWVWD010000002.1, from coordinate 27,955 downwards.
AAGTGGAGACTTTACATACTGTATTATTGCTTGCAATAATATTATGCAAGCGTAAATTAAACATTGTTTTCGTGCAAATATTTCCTTATTTGATTTCCTATAATTTATTATCACATTAATCCATAAATGATTATCATATACCAAAACCTAACTCAGTAAAATGTTTATAGCACTTTAAACCACAATTGATATATTGAAAGAAACCTGTCATTTATTAAAAGTAGATAGCTTATAAAAGATTCAAGCTACTCCTTATCGCTGTACTAAAAAGAAGATAGACTTTACGAGAATCGTGAACTCTAATTCTTTCCTTCTTAACTAACAACGCCGATGAGCTTTTTATCTTTTGAAATAAATTTACATAATATATATATGCTAAGTAAACTCCGAATCTTGCTCCTTTTGGTAATTGAACTATTCCAGTGTAAGCATAATCAAAGTCCGCTTTAATATCTCTTTCGATTACTTCTTTCTCTTCATTATCAAATTTATTAAAATCTACACCAGGGAAATAAACTCTTCCACGCTCGTCAAAATCACTTTTCATATCCCGAAGAAAATTGATTTTTTGAAAGGCAGAGCCTAATGCACAGGCAGTATCTTTTAATTTTTCATAACTTTTGGAATCATCCCTACAGAATATCTTCAAACACATTAAACCGACTACCTCCGCAGAACCATAAATATATTCTTTATACAAAGAATCCTCATAAGTATGAAAGTGAAGATCCATTTCCATACTTTTCAGAAATGCTTCTATTAAATCTAAGTCAATTTGATATTTATGTACGACTTCTTGAAAGGCATGCAGGACAGGGTTTAGACTAATCCCTTCTTCGATAGCCTGATAGGTATCTTTACGAAAACGCTCTAATAAAGTTGATTTATCAAATTCATGGAATGTATCGACTATTTCATCTGCGAAACGAACAAAGCCATAAATAGAATAGATTGGATCTCTGAGTTTTTTATCGAAAACCCGAATTCCCATTGAGAATGAAGTACTATACCTATTTGTAATCAATTGACTACATTCAACACAAGTTTTATCATATAGAGATTTCATAATTGTATGTTTTAATGATTAAGAGTAGTATTCTTACGGTTTTATTTCCTTATAAAGTTCACCAGCAACAACTTGACCTGATATTAATGAAGGTGGAACACCCGGTCCTGGAGTCGTCAATTGTCCTGTAAAATATAAATTCTTAACTTTCTTATGTTTTAGCTTAGGTTTCAAGAATGCTGTTTGCATCAATGTATTTGCTAATCCATAAGCGTTTCCTTTAAAAGCATTATAATCAGACTTGAAATCACGATGAGCATAACTCCTCTTGTAAGTTACGGCATCTCTTACGGTTTGCCCTGTCAAATCCTCTAATCTATCCATTACGATGTTGTAATATTTTTCTCTCAATTCTTCGGTATCTTCTAAATCTGGTGCAAGAGGTACTAGTACAAAAACATTTTCACAACCTTCAGGTGCTGAACTCTCGTCAGTTTTTGATGACACGCAAACGTAGAAGAGGGGTTGAGAAGGCCACTGAGGATCTTCGTATATCTCGTAAGCATGTTGCTTAAAATCTTTATCAAAAAATAGATTGTGATGCAATAATTTATCCAATTTTTTATTGACCCCCAAATAAAACAATAATGATGATGGTGCCATCGTCCGCTTATTCCAATACTTATCAGAATACTGACGATTTTCTGGTGCCAAAATATTCTGATCTACATGATGATAATCTGCACCAGCTACTACAGCATCCGCTTTGAATATATCAGTTTCTGTTTTAACTTCATTTGCATATTCATCCGGAATGACAATGTCTGTGACCGCTTGATTGTATTTGAATTCTACACCAACTTCTTCTGCTAGTGTGACCATTCCCTCAATAATCTTATACATTCCGCCTTTAGGGTACCAAGTTCCAAGTGCTAAATCTGCATAATTCATCAAACTATACATCGCTGGCGTATTCTCAGGAGTTGCACCAAGAAACAATACAGGAAATTCTAATAGTTCAATTAATTTCTGATTTTTGAATAGTTTCCGAACATGTGTGGACATAGATTGGAACATTTGCAACCTAAACATTGCTTTCACAATTCTTAAATCCATGAATTCAAAGATAGAGTGACTTGGTTTGAGAACCATTTCATTAATACCAACTTGATATTTATACTCTGCTTCTTTTAAGAATTTTCTTAGATTCTTACTACTACCCTTTTCATAAGATTCAAACAAATCTTCCAGCTCATTCATATTAGCCGGCACATCCATAATATCTTCTTTATCAAAGTAGACGCGATAAGATGGATCTAGACGAATTAGTTCGTAATAGTCTGAGGGCTTCTTACCGAACAACCCAAAGTATTGCTCAAATACATCCGGCATCCAATACCAACTTGGTCCCATATCAAAGGTAAAACCATCTACTTCAAATTTCCGACAGCGACCACCGGCTGTTGAATTTTTCTCTAAAACAGTTACTTCGTAACCTTTTTTTGCTAAACATGTAGCGGCAGCAATTCCTGCAAAACCCGCACCTATAACTATTACTTTCTTTGGCAATGTCTTATTATTTTATACTGATGAATCTATTCTATAGATATTATCTATTCGGCCATTAAAAACGTAAGTTTAAACTATGAAAACATTATTTTGTTTAAGTTTTTAGTACAAATTTGTTGTATCTGCTAAATAATAATAATTATCAATGTAACTTCTATTTAACATAAGTATTTATAAATAAGCAACCATACGGTACTAAAATATCATCTATACTTTCAACCCAATGACATCATTTTCTTATTTTATAAAGATAAAACTATAAAACAATAAACTACTAAGCTTATATATCGTTTACTACGCATGAATTCGAGTAACTTTTAAGGTTTCTGAAAAATTGTTAAATATAAGGAGAATCATGCAAGAAATATCTGTATATTTTGCAGAAAAAACACTCCTAATAATCTAACTATCCAATTGCTCAATTATAAAAAATTCAACTTGCATTTAAAAATAATAATTGTTATATGATGAAATAAAAATAATGCTAATAATTATCTAATCGTATTCAAATACATAATACATAAAATCATAAAGGTGAAAATTGGAATAATAGGAGCAGGAATAGCAGGCTTAGCCGCTTCAATCAGAATGGCAAATAGAGGATATCAAGTGACCGTATTTGAATCAAATAGTTATCCGGGAGGAAAATTATCCGAAATTACTATCAATGATTTTCGATTCGACGCAGGTCCTTCTTTATTTACTATGCCACAGCTCATAGAAGAACTTATAGAACTTTCCGGAAAATCAGTCAAAGATTATTTTGATTATAGCAAAATGGATATAAGTTGTCACTACTTTTGGGAAGATGGAACAACCCTAAAGTCTTATTCTGATAAAGAAAAATTTGCTTCAACAGTTCAAGAGACTTTAAATGTTCCCAAATCTACGATTATAAAGCACTTAGATGAAAGTGAACGCAAATATAATCTGACAGCAAGTGTCTTTTTATATCAATCGCTTCATAAGTGGAGAAACTTTATTAGTAAAGATTTTTTAAAGGGTTTTATCAATTTACCAACTTTGGATATTTTCCGTTCAATGAATCAGGCAAACAAAGTATTAAAACATCCTAAGTTAATTCAGTTGTTCAATCGATTTGCGACTTATAATGGTTCAAATCCTTACGAAGCTCCCGGAATTTTAAATTCAATTCCGCATTTAGAACACGGAATCGGTACCTTTTTTCCTAAAGGTGGAATGTATTCTATTACAAAAGCATTATATAATTTAGCCTTAGATTTAGGTGTTGAGTTTCATTTTGACAAACATGTTGAAAGAATTATTGTAGAAGGTGGTCAGGCTAAAGCTATAAAAGTTAATAATGAAGTCCATTATTTCGATAGCGTAATTAGTAATATGGATATTTTCTTCACTTACAAAAAATTAATTCCTGAACAAAAACAACCAAAGAAAATTCTCAGTCAACAAAAATCAAGTTCTGCTCTAATTTATTATTGGGGAATCAAAAAAGAATTTCCGGAGTTAGGCTTACATAATATTCTATTCAGTGAAGATTACGAAAAAGAATTCGATACAATTTTTAATAAAAAGTCAATTTCTGATGATCCTACTGTCTATATCCATATTTCAAGTAAAGAATGTCCAAGTGATGCTCCAAAAGGTCAAGAAAACTGGTTCGTCATGATTAATGTGCCTTATGATGATGGTCAAGATTGGGAAAAATTAAAAGAAAATGCTCGAAAAAATATCATCACAAAACTTTCTCGAATCTTAAAATATGATATCGAGTCTTTAATAGTTTGCGAAGATCTTTTAGAGCCAAAAACAATTCAATCAAAAACAGCTTCACATCTGGGAGCATTATATGGAACAAGTTCTAATGATACAATGGCAGCTTTTTTAAGACACCCAAATTTTAGTTCCAATATTAAAAATCTCTATTTTTGTGGCGGAAGTGTTCATCCTGGAGGAGGCATTCCACTAAGTTTACTTTCTGCAAAAATTGTAGATGATGTAATGCATAATGAGAAAGGGAAAGTGAAAGAACTTCCAACACTCAAATAATTTTTAAAATCTGAAATAAATACGTAATCAACATTTTACGATTTTTTTAGTTTGAATAGATGTTAAATCTTTAGTACAACTAAAAAAAGTATCATATTTGGAACGAGGTAGAAATGGTTTAGCATTGTTAAATAAAGTAAACCTAAACATTTTAACGTGTCATATTAATTCACTTCCTACATTCCAATATTTAAAATTATTATATTGAAAATGACTATTCAAACTATTCAATCAGTAATTAATATCACTAAGCATCAGTTCGCAATCAGTCTGATTTTTACGATGCATATTGCTGGTGCAATTATTATCAGCGAAAATCTTATTGAAAATTTTGTATTATTAACACCTTTCAACTTAATAACTTCCTTAGTATTAATACTTTGGACAAATGGGAAAATATCTAAAAGTTTACTATTGATAAGTATAATCTGTTTTATCACCGGTTTAACCTTCGAAATTATTGGAACAAACACTGGATTAATCTTCGGAGATTACACTTATGGCCAAACTTTAGGTTTTCAAGTAGGACATGTGCCTTTAATCATTGGTGTTAACTGGCTTATACTTGTCTATAGCTCGGCAGCTATTGTAAATTATTTTATAGCACAAACTCCTTGGCTTATAAAAGCGGCCATAAGTGCCGGCTTAATGGTTGGTTTAGATTTTTTCATCGAACCAGTTGCAATAAAATATGACTTTTGGAGCTGGACGAATGGTTTCATTCCAATTCAAAATTATATTGCTTGGTTTCTGATTGCTTTCTTTCTATTAAGCATTACTCACAGAACAATCATTATTAAAAATAAAACAGCGATTGCACTTTTTGTCGCACAATCGCTATTTTTTATTATCCTAAATCTGACATAGTAGAAAAAATAGTCCTAATTATTTATTCTTAATCCTAGAGTTTACTTAGCAGACCAAGCTGTAAATCCTCCTTCCAAATCATAAATTTCAGTAAAACCTAATCCCTCCGCAACTTTAGATGCTTTACCACTCCTATTTCCAGAACGACAGAATAACATTAAAGGCTTACTTTTATCTAACTTTTCTAATTTCGAAGAGAAGTTAGAATGATAGAAGTCCAAATGTATTGAATTCTCAATAGTTCCTCCTGCTACTTCGCCTAAAGTCCTTACATCGACTAAACTAAAATCTGTTCCCGCAAGGCTTTTCATCTTCACTTTGAAATCGGTCACATTCAATATCATATAGCTTGCTTCGATTGTCGTTTGTTCAATGACATTTGAATTATTCTGAATTGTTGTTTCCGAAGGAGAGTTACAACTAAGTATCATAGCGGATAGTACAAAAAATATTAATTTCATAGTTTTTTGAATTGACCTTTTAATCGAATATAAATAACGCTCAAAGCGTATTTATTGTGATTGAAATACTCTGTGCTTTGATTGTGATATTGGAAAGAAAATTAAGGATTGAAATAGGGAATGAATAATTGATAGATGAGTTATGGGCAAAAAAATTCCTCGGTTGTGTTTGTGACTAACCGAGGAAAACATCTCATTTCTTAACCCATTTAATCTTTGTTATATCTCTGTTTTATCTCTGCCTAAATTTGTGTGTGTACGACGTATTATTTGTCTTCAGAATCAGATGATAATTGATCTTTCAACTGAGAGAAGATATCTAAATCTCCAAGTGTTGTTTTTTCAATTTTCGATTTCTGATCATCAACAGCTTTACGAGATTTGTTACGTTCTGTACGTTTCGTCTCTCTTTCTTCATTTGCTGCTGCACGCTTCAAATCCTCTAAATAACGAGTATGTGAAACTAAAATACGTTTGTCGTCACGGTTGAACTCAAGAACTTTGAAGGTCAATGTTTCTTCGGCCTCTGCTGAAGTATTGTCTTCTTTCTTGATGTGTCTGATTGGAGCGAAAGCTTCAAGACCGTAAGGTAATAAAACTATTGCACCTTTGTCGTCTTTTCTCAAAATAGTTGCTTCATGATGAGAACCGACTGGAAAAACAGTTTCGAAAGTATCCCAAGGATTCTCTTCTATCTGCTTGTGTCCTAGAGACAATTTACGACTTTCTTTATCAATTTCCAAAATTACGACATCAATTTTATTACCGATTTTCGTAAATTCAGAAGGATGAGAGAATCGCTTAGTCCATGAAAGGTCTGATATGTGTACCATTCCGCCAATTCCTTCAGATAACTCAATGAATACACCATAAGGTGTTAAATTCTTCACTTCACCTGTATGACGACTTCCTTTTGGATAAGTCTCCCCGATTTTACTCCAAGGATCCATTGTCAATTTCTTAAGACTTAAAGACATCTTACGATCATCACGGTCAACGGTTACAACCTTTGCTTCGTGAATTTGGTCAATCTTAAAGAACTCACGAGCGTTAACCGGCTGATTACTCCATGTTACTTCCGAAACGTGGATCAAACCTTCAACACCTGGTTGAATTTCTAAGAATGCACCATAATCTTCAATGTTCACAATACGTCCTTTGACGGTAGAACCTTCCTTAATCTCATCTCCAAGAACCTCCCACGGATGTGGTTGTAATTGTTTAAGACCTAATGAAATACGTTTTTTGTTTTCATCGAAATCTAAAACAACAACATTAATTCTTTGGTTTAGAGATAATATTTCACTTGGATGTTTGATACGTCCCCAAGAAATATCTGTAATATATAGTAAACCATCAACACCTCCTAAATCTAAGAAAGCACCGAAGTCTGTAATATTCTTCACTAAACCTTCAAGTACTTGACCTTTCTCAAGACTCTGAATGATTGTTTCTCTTTGTTCAGCTAAATCACTTTCGATTAATGCTTTATGTGATACAACGGCATTTTTGATAGATTCATTGATTTTAACAACCTTGAATTCCATCGTTTTACCAACATATACATCATAATCGATGATAGGTCTGATGTCAATTTGAGAACCTGGTAAGAATGTTTCTAAACCATAAGTATCTACAATTAGACCACCTTTTGTTTTGCTTACAACGGTTCCTTTGATTACCGTTCCATTATTGAATGAATCAACAATAGTTTCCCAAGCTCTTAACAACTTAGCTTTACGACGTGACAATACTAATTGTCCACGCTTGTCTTCTCTTGTTTCAATATATACATCAACAGAATCACCAGCTTTTAAATCCGGTGTGTCGCGGAATTCAGATAAAGAAACTAAACCGTCTGATTTATATCCTATATCCAAAACGACATCGCCATCAGAAATTAAACTTACAATACCTGAAACGATTTCATTCTCAGCAACTGAATTTAATGTTGAATCATATTCAATGATATAATCATCAATTTCTTTCTGAGAATAAGTTAATGTATCTCTTCTACCAATAGTCCAATCGAAATCATCATGAGCAGAAACAATAACTGTTTCTTCTTCAGCCTCTTCCTCTTTCGAGTCATTAGCGTCTTTGCTCGCTGCAACTTCTTCTGTAACTTCTTCCTGAGTAACCTCTTCTAAATTTGGAGTCTCCTCTTGTGGAATTTCTTCGATTTGATCCTTTTCTTCTAACATCTAAAGAACCTCAAGTTTTTTATAATGGTTAACTAAATTATTTTTTGCGAGTGCAAAGGTAATTTAAATTATTTAAATAAACAATACCTAATGACTTTATTTCAAATAAAATAATCAACTTCCTCAATTGAACAATGCAAATGTAAAACATTTAATCAAAATTCAAAACTTTAGAAAGAAAAATATCTATTCGACACTCTTATTCAATCACTAATGTCATTTAATTCGAATTCTCTTCGTCATTATCAGTGTTTCATCCGTAGAAAATTCCATAAAGTACGTTCCAATTTCCAAATTCGATGTATTAACTTGAAATAACTTATCTGTAATTGATTCTATCGAATAGCTTGTTTTGATGACCAGCTTATTATAATCATCTTTAATTATGACCGAAAAGTTCTTAATCTGAGATAAAACGGATACATCCAACCGCATATCACTACCACTATTTATTAAATTTGGTATTTTTTCTACCATTTTGTCGATATTCACCGCATTAAATGCATCAGGCAATTGTATTTCTACAGGAATTGTTTGTGTTACGAAGCCACATATATTTTCGACGGTCTGTGTCAAATTATACTGGCCATTTTGAGTGTAAGAAAATAATGCTTCTGTATTTGGATTGCCTTGGTACATTTGTCCTTCGAAATCATAATCAATTGAAAATAGGTTTGCCTCAAAGGATTTATCTCTAACCTTTATGATATTTCCTGATAAATATTGCATTTCAAAATCCACAATCGGTGGAGAAGCTATATCTATATATAAAGGGTTCGAAATTTTACCTTTTGCTCCTGTCTTTAGGTCTGTCCGAATTACTTTTATTTTACCAATTCCTCTTCCCTTATTCCATCTAACATTTAGACTATTATCCGTTTGCGACTCAATGGTTCCGTGCTCAACGATCCACTCGTAACCACTATCTTTGTCATTTGAGCAATAATAAGTTTCTACCGTATTTTCACAAACTTCAATATCACCCAAAGGAGATTCTGTGTGAAAAATTAAATCTCCGCTTAGAAAATCAATAAATGTGTTAATATTATTTCCATTGACTAGTTTAGTAAACCCTTCGATAGGGTTTGATTCCGCTTCATACCTTACAAATTGACTTATAATTTTTTGGCTTAATAGATATTGATGAAAAGCCTTTACTTTTTCAGTGGTTAATAATTTATTTGAATTACTAATTTCTACATTTAAAACGGAGATATTAGGATTATTTTTTACGATTTCTTTATTGTCTAATATACCATTAATATTAAGAACTCCTGCGATTGAGAACTCCTGCCAAAATATATTTCCCGAACAATCCAGACACTCTAAAGAACTTGGACTTTCGGAATCGTTATCCACAAATGCTGTGTGTAAAGCAACTTCTGCTCCTGTCTGATTTCCTCCAAGAAATATTTCATCGATATTTATTCTAAATGCACTTTGATTTTCAATAAAAAAACGAACGGCAGCTCTTCCATCTTGAATTGCTCTCAACATTGCTTGATTGACACCTTCCTCCGGAATCGAATTATCATAACCTTGCCGGTAATTCACACAGACACAAGCGTAACCATAGGTCGTTAGTGCTTCACACCAATTCACAATCTCGTTCTGTTCTTTATTTCCTATGACAAAATTACCATCAGGGAATAATATCACAAGCGGACGCGAAGCGACATCATCACCAGAAGGCTCATAAAAGTCAAGTTTGTATGATTTTCTGATTTGATTCCCTTCTATACTATAAGGTGTGGCTTCTGTGTAAGTGATATTTTCATAAAAATTATAATCATTGAAAACTCTAGAAATATATCGAGAATTATCCTGAGCGTAACTTTGAATAAAAAATTGTGAAAGAATTAATGTTAATAAATACTTCATAGTTTCATTTCTTACAAAATTTGGAATCAATATCTATTGCTTGCATCTTAGTCAAAATTTATACACGTATAAGATTCAAATCTATTAAAAATACTACCTTTTTAATTATTATAATTAAATAAAATAGATAATTTTTCAGCGGCTATCACATTTTCAATAGGACATTGATTATTATTATTCACAATATAAATTTTTATTATTTTCCCATACCATGATCATAATAATAACATCTGCCGTAAGGTAACCTGAAATCAGCCTCAAAAAAAAATTCACATTTTTAATAAATTGATGATAAAAACGAAGTACTTTGACAAATAGTCTTATTTTTGTGTGAGGTCGGCTTTTTGAAGAGTTGATTTTCTCACAAGAAAAGTTTTAGAAACGGGAACTATAGTTATATAAAGATTTCCATTCACTCAAAATACATAATCGATTAATTAAAGTTAATGCAGCATATATTCAAAATAAAAATTTTCGCTTTAACATGTTTCTTATTCTTGTTAAGTATTGATGTTATCGCACAGGACTCTATTCCTAAAGCTGTCACACCAAATACTATAACTAAGCCTATTCCTTCTCCAAAAAAGGCAACAGAAATCAAACAAAAGTCAGCTCCTATTATTACCAATCCTACAAATAGTAATAATATAAACACTACAGTAAACCCTACAACAACTACAAGGGTAAAGAGTCCAAAACCTCAAAAATCGCCAATAATCGTCAATAATGAACCTGACCATGAATTGATTACAGCATTATCAAATAATCCTTTCGCATTAATTCGTGACGGAAAACCAAAAAGACCGAAACCTCGAAAGGAAAATTTACCGATGTCAAGTAAATCAACGAAATCAACAGCGAAACCTGTTGAGGACTTAGTCGAAGAGGTTATTAAAATAGAGCCAAAAGAAGTATTCGTTCCAATTGATACTTCCGTAGCAGCATTAAACCAACAAAACCCTTTCAGATTAGAAGGGAGTCCAGAAGATAGAAAAGTAAGATTTGCACTAAAGAAAATCAAATTCAATCCACAGGCTGGCTCCGGTGCAAAAAATACAACAAATAGTACTTCCAAGCCAATATTTGATACTTCTAAGGTAGATGTCAATCCATTGGGAACCTTAAAATTTTCATTAAGTATTTTGTTATTAGGATTTTTATCATTCATCATGACCCGTTTTCGTTCTGATGTAAATGATATTTACAAAGCATTTTTAAGTCAGAATTTAATGTCACTCTTATATCGAGAAAAGGGGACGATATTAAAATTATCTTATGTTTCTTTATATGTTTTAACCATCCTTTCTGTAGGAACAATGACTTTTCTAACTACCAGTCTTTTTGGTGTCAAGATATTTCAAAGTAATTTGGGTTCATTAATAAGTTGTATCGCAGGTGTAGCGGGAATATATATTGGACGACATTTTCTATTATCACTATTATCTTACGTTTTTCCATTTTCTAAAGAGATTAATCTTTACAGTTTTACAATTGCAATTTTTAATTATATCATCGGAATTGTTCTGTTACCATTCATTATTTTTATAGCGTTTGCACCGTCAAATACACATGTAACATTAGTTTATATTGCGTTATTTGCTATCTTTCTTATTTATATTTTTAGAACAATTCGGACACTCATAATTACGAATAAATATTTGACACATAGCAAGTTTCATTTTTTTATGTACCTTTGCACCGTTGAAATAGCACCTATATTAATTCTATTGAAATTAGTAGGTTTTTAGTAAGGGCATAAAATTGAAATTTATACATGACAGATAACTCAGGAGAAACTTTCAAACAAGTTCAAACAATTTTAGTATCTCAACCAAAACCAACTCGCTCTCCTTATTACGAATTGGAAAAAAAATATGGTGTTACGGTGGACTTCCGTTCATTCATTCATGTGGAGGCTGTTCCACTAAAAGAGTACAGAAAACAGCGAGTCAATATTGAAGATTACTCTTCAATTATTTTCACAAGCAAAAACTCAATAGATCACTTCTTTAATATTTGTGAAGAACTACGAATAAAGATGCCTCAAGACACAAAATATTTTTGTCTAACGGAATCCATCGCCTTATACCTTCAGAAGTTCATCGTTTATCGTAAACGTAAGGTCTTCTTTGGTAAACGTACCATTCACGACTTAAAAGATCCTTTATTAAAGCATAGGAAAAAAGAAAAGTTCTTATTGCCTTGTTCTAATTTAGGTAAAGAAAGTGTTCAAAAGTTCTTACGTGAGAATGAATTTGATTATCAGGATGCCGTTTTCTATAAGACAGTTAGTAGTGACTTATCAGATTTAGAAAATGTGACGTACGATATTTTAGTGTTTTTCAGTCCACAAGGAATTGATTCATTATATGAAAACTTTCCAGACTTTACACAAAACGAAAATCGAATCGGCGTATTTGGACCACTGACGAAAAAAGCTGTAGAAGATAGAGGATTGAAAATTAATATCTTAGTAGATAAACAGAATCCTTCTATGTCAATGGCTTTAGAAAGATACTTAAAGGTTTCCAATCCTGTAGCGGCAAAATAGATTTAATTTTGGTATAGATTCTTCAGGATCAAATGAAAACAAAATTTAATACCTAAACCAAATGAATGACCTAACCGATTTACTTCGGTTGGGTTTTTTTATGTCCAAATTTAAATCTGTTCTCAAAATCCTTACATTATATCTGAGTAAATCACACAAGTATATTTTAATATCTTAATTTTTTTTAGTATATTAGGTTTATTAGAAAACCCCTATACTATACTTTCTATGCATAAATATACCTCAAGTATAGTATATATAAACCCCTCCAAAAGATGAAAAAAGTATTAAAAATTATCGGTATAACGATAGGTGTTCTACTGTTCTTTATTTTAGGTTTTACAGGCTTTATTAACTTTTCAGACTCACCCGATTATAGTTCGATAGAAATTCCCAATTTAACGGTCGAACTGACGCCAGAAAAAATAGAACGAGGAGAAAAAATAGTACACTCTGTATGCTGGAATTGTCATGCCGATAATAATATTTTAGAAGGAAAATACTTCAATGATTTAGATGCAGAAAGTACCTTTGGGGTGAGTTACGCTTCCAATCTTACTCAACATGAAACTGCAGGAATCGGTAATTACTCTGATGGTGAAATGTATAGGCTATTACGAACAGGTGTTAGCAAAAATGGGCAGTTAAATTCTGTGATTATGCCTTCACTTGTAAAGTGTTCCGATGAAGATATCCATAGCATCATTGCTTATTTACGTTCAGACAAAAAAGCAGTACAAGCTTCGGGTAAAATACATCCAGTTCACCAAAAAAGTTTTTTAGAGAAAATGTTAAGAAGGTTTGTATTCAAACCATATGAATACCAAAAATCTTATCCTAAAAATCCACCTTTAGAAGATTCCATCGCTTATGGAAAATATATCGTAGATTCTGAGGCTTTCTGTTTTGCTTGTCATTCTGAAGATATTGAAACCATCGATTTATTAAATCCAGAAGCAACACCTAATTATTTAGGTGGCGGCTATACGTTTTTGACAAAAGAATACGAAATTCTTGTTCCAAGTATAAAAATGAACGATGAATCTAACGTTAGTAAATGGACAAAAGCAGAATTTATTAATGCTGTTAAAAATGGTATTCGTCCTGACGAATCCACATATCTGTTCCCAATGCACCCTTTCGCACATTTATCAGAAGAAGAAGTTGCCGCAGTTTATTATTATTTAAAATCAATTAAGGGCACAGGAAATAAATAACCTATTCTCTAATTAACAATTATTATAAAGCATTTATAAAAGAAGATAAAAATGGCTTTTTGAATAGATTTCCAAAAGTCATTTTTCATCTTTTAAAGATTTGAGTCTCATTTACATACGTTTATTAGCACTATTAAACTACCAAAATTTATATTGATGAATAAGAAATAAATCAGCCATCTATACTAACGCCTTCTTTTTCCCTCTAAAAAATTTGAAATATGAACCCGTAATAATTTCCGTCCTCATCCATACCCAGATAATCTGCAACTCCCACTGAATCCGCTACTTTTGTATATTTATCTTTATCATCTTCAATACCATCATTCTCTCTATTTGTAGCTTCCATTTTAATAACTTTCGTTTCCTTAATTTTCCCTTTTTTACCGCCAACTAAAATCAATAAAATGCCTTTTTTATTTTAACAAGCCGTAATTTTGATAAAGCTAATGAAGTCCATTTTGATATCGAAAATATATTTATTAATAGTTTCATTCATGCCTATTTTAGTACCTTAATTAGAAACTGCCCACTTATAACTATTTGATTTACAATAGATAAAATATCAAATTAATCACACAAAACGCTTACAACTAAAAATTAACTAAAGTTATCGTTGTAAAACTAAATAATTAGTTATATATTTGAAAGGGTTTTTAAATCAAAAGAAAGTTATGAAATCAAATAATAATTTATTAACACCTTTGGAGTTAAAAGTGATGAATGTCTTATGGAAAATTAAAAAGGGGTTTGTCAATGATATTTTATCAAATTGGGATGCTGACGATGATGATAAGCAACCAGCTTATAATACGGTTTCGACTATCGTCCGGATTCTAAAAGACAAAAAACAATTTGTTGGACACAAAGCTTACGGACGTTCACACGAATACTTTCCATTGATTCTGAAAAAGGAATACCAAACTAACTTTCTCGATAATGCCGTTGATAATTTGTTTGCGGGTTCTTTTTCATCTTTAGTGTCGACTTTCGTCAATAAAGATAATATTAGTGAAAATGAATTAGAGGCATTAAAAAAATTAATTGAAGAAAAGACAAATCAAGATTAAAGTTTTTTGAATTGACATTCTTCAGTTCGCAGTATCTCATTAAATTTTAATTTGCAATTTATAACGATTTAGGTATCGAGTATTTAAGTATCCGGTTTTCCTTAAACAGCCAAACCTCGTATCTCAAAACCCTATACCTTAAGGCCTAAATATTTGATTGATTATGACAACCATCACATACATCTTTCTAAGCTATATTCTTTCGGCAGTTGGTTACGGAATTTATCACTTTGGAATTCGTAAACGTAGTTCTGCGACACAACAAAAATGGGTACTTTATACCGTTTTAGGTTTAAGTCTGTTGCTCCCTTTTGGTTTGATTCATTCAAGTCCTGTTTTCTACACCGAAAAGCCACATACTGAGGTTGAATTTCATGATGAACCAGTTTTAACGAGAGAACTTTTAGCATGTTATACTCGATCAAGTAAGCAAGATAATTTTTGTCATTGTGAAGAAACACAACAACTCAATCTTGTGCAATTTGAAAAGAATTCATACTACGATGTTTTCTTGAGTCATCAATATATTTTCAGTTGGGTCACTGCTGGAATCGCAGGAATTATTTTATTAATCTTGAGTTTCAAACTGCTTCAATTAGGTTTATTTATTCAGCAGTCAAAAAAAGAAATCCGAATAATAGATGGTAAAGTATATACTTTCTTAATTACCAATAAAGACCTTTTAGCCGCTTCTTTCAGACTTTGGAAATCCTATATTATTTGGCATCCACGACTGGATGAATTAAGCAAAAAGGAACAAGAAGCTATTATTCAACACGAAATCGCACATATTAACCATAAAGATACTTGGGAACAAATCAGTTTAAATATTTTACAAATCGGATGGTTATTCAATCCTATTTTTTATTACATCAAAAAAGACCTTAATCTTATCAATGAATATCTTGCAGATGCTTTTGCCGTCCGTAAAACTGGCGATGTTAAAACCTATGCAAATCTAATTTTGAAACTAAAAGCGAACCCACAGTTAGGTTTCGTCCATCAAATGGCTCAACACCCGATTCAAGCACGAATCGTTCAATTATTCGAACCTCAACAAAAAAAATCATTATTGCCAATTTGGCTACTTTTAGTCGGCTTGTTTATGATTACAACAGGTTGGACAACTGCTCCTATCGTCAATCAACAATACACCGATTTTGAAGAGTATTGTCATTTACAAAAAGAATATAATGATTCCGGTCGCAAAATATTTTGTAAAAACTGTCTATTTGAAGATTTGAATTGAATTCTCAGATTGAATTTTTGGGTTACGAGTTTGACCATTTTTACTTGGCAATTTGACAGGATTGAAACACGGGATATAAGGATGCCCCTGAAAAATAAAAAAATTCGAGTTTGTCCGTCAAATTTGTCAAATCCATAGCTTATCCCGACTTTTCATCAGGATTCCAATTGCGTTAGAACGATTTATCGGAACTCGGAACAAAAACTAACTTACCGCAAGTCTAAACAGCAGTCATTCCAATTGATAATTAAATAACATCGCAAAAGATGAGTTCAAACAAAAAACCGTACTTTTGCGATAAATTATACACTTTACATCAATCCTTAAATTTACTAAAACCTCTTAATAATGAATATCATAAAGTATTTACTATTAGCAAGTTGTACTATTTTTTCAATAACGCTAATCAATGCACAAGCTGACGATTCAACAAGTACTGCAATCTTAGAAATCCTTGAACTTTTGGATGAAGAGGAGAAAGCAGAAATCGTTATGCACGCCAAATCTCAACGAGATATTGCACCACAAGATGAGTTATACTGGCTTTTAGCTAATATGAATGATTCCGCAAAAACTCGTGTTTTAAAATATATCCAACGCAAAGCAGGTTCTCGCATCAAACCAAAAGCAGGAACTGCTGATATTTATTGGTTAGAATCTTCACATGATTTTGGAATAATTCAAGAAGGAAAATATTTTATACATGAATTTGAATTTGAAAATATCGGAAAAGTAGCTTATCAAATCCAATCGGTAGAAGGTTCTTGTGGTTGTACGATTGCCGATTACCCCAAAGAAGCCGTTCCTCCAGGTGGAAAAGGAATAATTACCCTTCAGTTCTATTCAAAAGGCAAAAAAGGAGAACATACAGAATTCGTAACAATTCTTGGAAATAGTTATCCTAAAAACGTTTCATTAATTATCGAAGCTCAAGTTCGTTAACCGAGTTGCGAGTTAGGAGTCCGATCGTTTTTCTGTAACCATATTTTAGTACTAGATAATTGATTAAAAAAAGCGTTAATGCTTCGGCATTAACGCTTTTTTGTGTTTCCATGAATTCGAAACCTACGTAAAAGCTACGGTTTCCTGTGAAAATAATCTTGACTTACAAAAGGCACAAAGGATATTCCCGGAAGAGTAGAACTAAATAAAACATAGCTTTTATGAAAATGTCTTTGTGCTTTTTGATTTTTTTGTAATTCAAAAAAAATTACGCTTACACATTATTTTTTTAGCTAAAAACCCTTCGCAAAAATAGTCAAACTCGAAACCCAAAAACTTAATTCACTATAATTTTTCGATTCACCATCATCTCCTCAAATTGAAATTGAATAATATAAATTCCACTTTCTAATTTTGATAAATCTAAACGATTCGTTGTCGGTTTTTTGACCGCTCCTACCCTTCTGCCAATTACATCAAAAATCAAAATTCCAATTATATTTTCGGCCGTTTCAAATTGTAAAAAACCAGTTGATGGATTTGGAAATATATCGATAGAAATTATTGTCGGATAAATAGACTTTATACTTACAGGAGGTTCATTCGGTATATTTCCATTTGGTAAGCAAAATAAAACCGTGTCTTTTGTTCCAAAATTTCCATTGATAATTCCCAATGAAGAATCGTTGCTAACGACTTCAAAATATCCAGGATTAGAACCAAAACCGCCACTCAATCCATCGCCCAAATCATCCTCAATAATTGCTTGATAACAGCCAGATGGCAAACAAATATTTTCAGTTAACAACGTATTTTCAAAAGCAGAACCCGTTATTTGAGTTGAAAAAACTTGAAAAACTGTATTTCCATTATTATCCTCAATTCTATAATCAATTTCCTCTGGCCAACTATCTGTTTGCAAATTAATAATGACGTTTGAATTTGTCGTTGTAACGGTAAAATTATTGGTAATCGAATTATCCAAAGGATCTTCATCCGTAACATTAAGTGCTGAAATATCAATACTTAAACTATGATTTCCAATCGGAAAACTATAACCAGGAATTGGAATTTCTATCGTCTGTAACCATGTCAAATTACCTGTCCAATAAATAATTTGTGGTCCATAACCAGCATATTGATATTCAATTTCTAAATTTGTAATCGCATTACTTCCCAAGTTTTCAACGATAACTGTTGGATAAAAAACATTGCCACAACCATTCAAACCTCGAACTTCTTTAATCTTCACATTTTCCGAAAATGCGGCTATAGTAAAATATTGACCGTCCAAAGTCACCGCATTTGTATTCGCAAAATCAAGCCAATGTTTTAGCTGCGTTCCATTCGTTCCGCCACCAAGCCAAGAAACCGAAAACTTACCAAATTCATCATATTGTGAATTACTACAACTCGCCAAACCGCCATGCAATTGACCAATTATCCGATGATTTACGTCAAATAAAGGGGAACCTGAAGAACCACCTTCCGTCGTTCCAACTTCCCAATTTTCCACTCGCCAATGATCCGCATTATAAGCTTGTCCATTTACCACCAAATCATTATCTACCGAAATTTTCTTGACATCACCACTTGGGTGATGAATTGCTACATTTCCAGCATTCGGAATATTCGACCGATTCCAACCTGCGTAATACACAATATAATCATCCGGTGGTTTTACACTTAATGTCAACAATGCCAAATCTGTTTGTTGATAATTCGCTCGTGTCGTACTTCCCGAAATACTTTGCATCAAATTTCCATTTACACCGTTACAATTCGGACTTTCATAATTAAAGATAAAAACCCAAGTCGCTTCATTTCCATCTAAACAATGTTGTCCTGTCAAAAAATAAGGCGTTGTATCTTGAGCCGTATTATTCACCATCGCACCGCTACACCAACGCGTATTTCCATTCGTTAAAACCATCGCAATCGACCGTTTTTCATCTTGCCAATTATTACCCGATACGCAGTTTATATCTACATTACAAGAGCCAGACGAACCAAAATCTTCTGCCAACGATTGAATATAATCATTCGCCGTAGCAAACATATCTCTATACGCATGAATGATTTTTGAAACCTCAATTCGTCCTTCTCCTGAGACCGATTTCGGTTCATAATATTCCAAAATAACAATATTCCCTTTTACTGGAGCGGTAGAAAACCTACTATGATTTTTATTATTCAATTCCGTAAACGCACCGATCAAATACGTTTTGTTTAAATTATAAATAAAGAATTCGCTACCTTTTGGCATATAAAAATCACTGAAAATAAAATTCAAAGATTTCGCATTACTGGATTCAATTCTCAATCGCCAAACCTCGTCACCGTTTGGCAAAGTTTCCCAAACACCAGAATTATTCAAATCTAATTCCACCGAAAAATCCATTCCGAAACGTAATGGAATCGACTTATTTTGCTTTTGTTCCAATATATCTTCCGCTCGTAATTCAGCTTCATTTACCATTGGTAATTCATAAATCGGAATATCTTGTAACAAAGCATTCACAAAACTTGGCGGAGTACTCGGCATACTAATTTGAGCAAAGCCCAAAATAGTTATTGAGACGAAAAGGAAACTTAATAGTAATTTTTTCATAGAAAACGATTTTTATTTAAACGTTCTTTGGTGATTTAAACGCAAAGCTCATAGAAATTTTCGCAGAAAACGCAGAGGTTTTTTCATTCCTTATTGTAAATAAGGCATGAAACATAAATAAACTTACAGATTTTGACTCACAAATCTCTCGAATCCTCTGCAAACACTACGATTAAGTTTCATCATCACCCCAAAATAGCAATCGGGAAGCTACCAATAATAGGTAACTTCCCGATTTATAAACCATCAAGCAAATGTCTTTTTAACAAAAACGATCAAATGCCAATTTTAAATTCGCTGCAACTGCTTGAGCATTTGCACCTTCGATATGATAGCGCTCAATAAAGTGAACTAATTTTCCATCTTTGAACAAAGCCATTGACGGAGAAGAAGGTGGATAAGGCATGAAATATTCACGAGCTTTATTTGTCGCTTCACCATCAACACCTGCAAAAACAGTCACCAAATTATCTGGCGTTTTTTCATTTTGAACTGCTGCAATCGCACCTGGACGAGCATGACCGGCTGCACAACCACAAACAGAATTCACGATTACTAAAGTTGTTCCTTCTTTTTGACCAAGAACTTCATCTACATCAGTTGCCGTTTTCAAGCTTTTAAAACCTACTTTGTTTAATTCATTCGCCATCGGCGCTGTTAAATGTTCTGGATACATTTTATTTATTTTTTATTAATAATTATCAAAATAATGACCACAAATTTAATCATTAAGACTAATACACCGAAAACCTATTGTTTGTTTTTTAATGTTAATTTTTTTTACAAAAAAATCACTCCAAACAACGACTTCAGATTAGAACTACTTATATCGTTTTTCCGGTTTATCCGTCAGTTTAGAGTCCTCCTTTTTATTCTTTTCGTCCAGTATTTTCAAAACGTCCTCATATAATTTCTCCGTAGCTACTGGATTTTCATAATACAACCGTTGATTTTTATAAAATTCCGTTGTGTCAATATCATAAACTTTAAACAAAGCCTGATAAAATACACTTTTCACACTGTCTCGCTCCGTCGCTTTTACATTTTGTGCATAAGCTTCAATAATATGAATATCCGATACCATTTTCGCCATCGTTTCCTCGTCAATCGTTGGAATCCCGTGTTTCGGTTTATAATCATCACAACTAAAACTAAACACAATTAATATTGTTAAAACTCCCCAAATGCTTTTCATCTTTTCCGTACTTTTGTACCAATGACTAAAATACAAAGATAAATCAATTATGGCGAATATAATTTTAGAAGAAGTTAGAGAAAAATTAAAACCTCAAAATGTGACGTTAGTGGCCGTTTCTAAGACGAAGCCGAACGAAGCAATTTTGGAAATGTATAAAGAAGGTCAACGTGTTTTTGGTGAAAATCGAGTACAAGAAGTGGCGGCTAAGTATGAGGTGTTACCAAAAGATATTCAGTGGCATGTCATCGGTCATTTACAAACTAATAAAGTAAAATATATCGCTCCATTTGTTAGCATGATTCATTCAATTGATAGTTTGAAATTATTAAAAGAGGTGAATAAACAGGCGAAACGCAACGATAGAACGATTGATTGTTTGTTACAGATGCACATTGCGGAAGAGGATACAAAGTTTGGTTTTAGCAATTCAGAAGTGACCGAATTATTAAAAAGTGACGCTTATCAAGGTTTTGAAAATATCAGAATCGTTGGCGTTATGGGAATGGCTACCTTTACGGATGATAAAGAACACGTTCGCCAAGAATTTAAAACTTTGAGATACGTTTTTGAAAATCTAAAGTTAGGCTTTTTTCAAAATAACGATACGTTTTCAGAAGTTTCTATGGGCATGTCAGGAGATTTTGAAGTTGCCATTGAAGAAGGTAGTACGATGGTGAGGATTGGGAGTTTGTTATTTGGAAAACGATAATTTTTTCCTCCCATTTTATCTCGATTTTTCCTCCAGTACATTTCGCAAATAACGCAGATTTTTTTTGACTATAAAATGGTTTGAAAATCATTTTATATTCAAATTATTAATTTTATTACTGAACAACTTTAAGTCATTGAATAATAAAAAAGCTGCGTTATCAGTGTTATCAACAAAATCTGCGGAATGAAAACCGTTAAAATTCATCACCAAAAGCGAAATTAGGTTTTCGATGCATCCAGCGTCCACGAGTAAAATCTGGAAAGGTTTGTGGCATACTTCCCGAAGCGATTGATTGTTCAGAAAGTGGCGTAATCGATAACCAAGTTGCAGCGTCATACACATCAAAAGGTGGTGCAATATTCCGTTTGGCACATTCCACAAAACTATTCATTAAGAAGAAATCCATTCCGCCATGACCAGCTCCTATAGCATCTTTTTCATAGCGTTTCCAAAGTGAATGATCATATTCCTCCAAATATTTATCAGCATCCTCCCAACGATGAGAGGGACTTTTTCCTTCCACATAAATAGATTTATTGACGTCCATCCAAAGTCCTTTTGTACCTTGAACTCGGAAACCTAATGAATACGGACGAGGTAAGTTCGTGTCATGACTAATAATAATGGATTCTTCATTTACTGTTTTAATAACCGTCGTGACGATATCGCCCAAGTTAAAATTCACTTTAGCATTCGGATGACTTTCCCCACCTTTTTCTACGATATAATTGTGTAAACCTCTTGATTTTGAAGCTGTAGAAGTCAAGTGTAACAAACGATTTCCACGATTGATATTCGTATATTGGGCGACCGGGCCAATTCCGTGCGTCGGGTATAAATCTCCATTTCTATAGACAGAATGTGTCGTTCGCCATTTCGCTTCGCTAAATCCTTCTTCGCCGAATTCTACGCCGCCGCCATAAGGATTTTTACCATCATTGAATTTCACATGACGTAAATCATGCTGATAGCCGCATTCTAAATGTACCATTTCCCCAAATAAATCCGCTCGAACCATATTCAAAACCGCCATTACATCTCTGCGATAACAGACGTTTTCTAAGAAAAATAAATGTGTTCCGCTGCGTTCGTGTGTATTTACTAATTGCCAACATTCATCAATAGAAAAGCCACCACAAACTTCCACACCAGTAAAGACACCAGCATTCATCGCCGCAATCGACATTTCACTATGCCAACGCCAAGGTGTAGAAATCACAACCGCATCCAGTTTTTCTTTTTCCAAAAGATTCAAATAATCTCGCTCACCACTTTGATAAGCTTTCGGTTTGGACTTTCCTGCTTTCTCGACCATTTCATTTGATCTTGAAATCGCATCTACATCTATATCACAAATCGCTGCCACTTCACAATCCGAACGACGCAATAACAAATCCAAGTGATTTCGTCCTCGCATCCCAACTCCAATTAATCCAATTTTCAATTTTGATTTCAATGGCGTTCCTACTTTTTTCTCCGCAGCCACAGTCGCTGGCGTTCCGACGGTCAGGGCTGCACCAGCCAAAGTTGTCGTTTTAATAAAGCTTCTTCTGTTAATTTCACTCATGGTTTAATTAATTTTCATGATAAAGAATCTCCAATTTAATTAAAAAAATATTTTTATTAATACAATCTGATTGATTCCTTATGAAAATCAAAACGGGCGATATCAACCCATTTCCATAGAAAATCCTTTTTGTCAAAACATATTTCTAATTTTTCATTCAAAAGGTGTAATTTTACAACCGCTTAATAAAAAAATTACACACGCACTTTTAATATAATAAAAACATAATGAATAGTCTTTCGAGATTCGAGCAATATCTAAATCAATTTACGGACACAACAAATGTTTACGAATTCTTAATTAATATGCTAATCGCAACGGTTTTAGCTGCTTTTCTGCAAGTATATTATATTCGTTTTGGGAATTCAGTGACCAATAGAAAACGTTTTGCGAATATCTTTTTGCCATTAGCGTTAGCCACAATGTTAATTATTACTATCGTAAAATCATCTATTGCCTTATCATTAGGTTTAGTTGGTGCACTATCTATTGTACGTTTTCGTGCAGCGATTAAAGATCCGGAAGAGTTAACTTACTTATTTTTGGTAATCGGTGTCGGTTTAGGAACTGGTGCGGGGCAAACTCGTATTACATCTTTAGCGACCTTATTAATCGTAGGATTACTATTTTTGAGTCAACGCATTCGTGGCGAAGCGAGATTCAAGAGTGAGGATAAATTATATGTTAATATTAGTACGAACATCACGGAAATCACACCAATTAATGACGTGCTAAAATCCGCTTTCACTTACGTTGAACTCAAACGTTTTGATACCTTAGAAAACGGATTAGAAATCTCTTATATCTGTAAAGCTGATAATATCGAGCAAATTGATAAAGCTCGTAAAGCCTTATTAGCACTCTCTCCAGCGACAACAATTTCAGTAATTGACCAACCAGATTTGATTGTTTAGTGATTCGTAATTGGTAATTCATTTTTCGTAATCGGTAATTGGTATAGTGTAAAAACAAATACGAATTACCGATTACCAATTATTAATTATCAGTCACCAATCACCAGTAGCGAATTATGATAATTTCAGGTGAGAAAAAAGTAAGCAGGCAAGGTGATTTTTCCAAATCATTTTGGCTCAAAGCAGGTATAGCGACGGTTGTCTTGGCAGGCGTTATTTGGGCATTCGTGGCTTTTATGCAGCGAGAAAATAATGTCTTCCCGGGCAAAGTAGTTTGTGATGCAGAAACGGTAGAAGGTAAATACTTTATTTCCAATGGCATCAAATTCAAAGGTGGTTCTACACAATCTAAAGATTGGGCGTTCACCGGAGAATACTCTTCTAAAGTTTGGCAAAAAAAGCAATACGGAATCACATATAGTGTCCATTATCCAAAAGCAGGTGAACTTTATAAAGCAAGAACTTGGGTTCGTCGTCCGAAAGGTTGGGATGGATTTTTGGTTGGTGCTTCACCAGATGGAAAAACGCTCCGTGTTATGTGCGATAAGCCGATTCGTAGCCATCTAGGTTGGGATTTGTTTGAAGTAAATGTTTCCGTTCCAAATAATTATAAATTTGACCGAATCGATTTCTATGTTTATTCTAATAAAGAAGTCATTTACTTTGATGACTTTACGATTGAAAAAGTAGCATTCGAAGGCGATTACAAACCAGAAGTTTTCCGATTAGATATTGCGGATAAATGGATGAAAAAACTCAAAGCAAAACGTCAAACGGCGATGAACTTGGGGATTTTGGTAGCTGGAGAAGATGACTGGGCAGAAGGTGAAATTGAAAAAGAAAATGGCGAGAAACTGGACGTTGAATTGCGTTTGAAAGGAGATTGGTTAGATCATTTAAAAACGGATAAATGGTCCTATCGTATCAAAGTATCAGGCGAAGGTTCTTGGAATCGATTAAAAACATTCTCGATTCAACAACCCGGTGCAAGAAACTTTCTGGATGAATGGGTTTTTCATCGTTTATTAGAAGAAATTGATATTCTATCGCCTCGTTATGATTTTATTGAAGTTTATGAAAATGGAGCTTATAAAGGCATTTATGCTTACGAAGAACATTTTGAAAAACAATTGGTAGAATACAAAAAACGTCGAGAAGGTCCGATTGTAAGATTTTCAGAGGATTTGCAATGGTTGAATGTTCGTCGAGAATTAAAAATGTACAATACAGAAAAATTCTTTAATCGTCAATTCACCGATGCACAAGATGCCTCTCAAATCAAACCGTTCAAAGAAAAGAAAACACAGAAATCTTCAACTTTAGTACAGCAATTTGAGCAAGCTCAAAAACTGATGCAGCAATATCGCTATGGAACGAAGAGTGCAGAAGATATTTTCGATCTTGAAGCGATGGCAAAATATTACGCCGCAGTGGATGTAATGTCCGCTTATCATGGCGTAGTTTGGACGAATTCTCGGTATTATTATAATCCAGTTACATCAAAGTTAGAACCGATTGGATATGATGGTTATAGTCAAGGCCATGATTTGAAATGGTCGGGACGAACTTTCATGGGACAAGGAGTTTATAATGAAGATTTTGAGGATAATAGCATTTTGTTAGTGCTATTTAAGAATGAAAAATTCATTGAAAAATATGCAAAATATTTGTATAAATATTCAAGTCGTGCGTTCTTTGAGCCATTCATGGCATCTATCGAAAGTGAGATTTTTGCTCGGGAAACCTTATTAAAAAGAGATTATCCGAATTATAAATTTGACTTTGATAAACGATTGACGACTGCTCGTAATATTCGTGCAATCATAGAACCTTATAACGAACACAGTTTACAAGCTTATACAGAAAGTACTGCTGATGGGAGGAAAAAAGTAAAAGCAACGAATTTTCATGCTTTGCCATTAAGAGTTGTTGGTTTCGGAAAGTCTAAAAAAGAAATGGTCGATACTTTGAAAAATCAACCCCTTTTGCAATGTAATATGAAGCGAATGCCACCGAATTTCTTGGATTTTGAAACAAAATCAGATATGAAATATATCTTTTTTGAGTTGCCAGGAAAAGATTCTTTATTCACTTCACCAATTTCAAATTGGACCGCTCCAATGGGAGAAACGGCTTTACAGCAAGTTTTTAATAATCCAACGATTACAACAACCGACGTTTATCAAGTTATTGGAAATAAAGTATTATTCAATAAAGGAAAACACACGGTTACGAAAGATATCGTGATTCCGGAAGATTATCAAGTAATTTTTCCTTCCGATTTAGAATTAAATTTTATTAAAAAAGCGAAATTTATTTCAAAATCACCAATCACAATGATTGGGACAAAGGACGCACCTATTTTGATAAAATCGACGGATTTTTCTGCAAATGGCTTCACGGTTTTACAAGCGAATTCGACTTCAAAAATGGCTCATGTAACCTTCGATGGTTTCAACACTTTGGTCACAAATGGCTGGAACTTAACCGGCGCAGTGACCTTCTATGAATCGGATATCAATATGAATCAATGTCGATTTATTAAAAATAAATGTGAAGACGGTTTAAATATCGTTCGTTCAAAGTTTGATATTACCGGTTTAATTATCGGAGAAACCTTTAGTGATGGTTTGGATATTGACTTTGGAACAGGAATTATTCGAGATGCTTATTTTTATAAAACCGGTAATGACGGGATGGATTTCTCTGGTAGTAAGCTGACTATCGTGAATGCAATTATAAAAGATGCTGGCGATAAGGGAATTTCGGTTGGTGAAGAATCAGATGTGTATGTGAAAAAGTTAAGTGTGGATGGAGCAAACATCGGAGTCGCTTCCAAAGATTTATCAAAATTAGTCGTTGAATATATAGAATTAAATAACTGTAATCAAGGTTTCATTGCTTTTCAAAAGAAACCAGAATATGGCGGAGCGAAAATCATCATAAATAATTATAAAGCGACGGCAATTCGTTTCCTTCATAAAATACAAAAAGGCTCGACCTTAAAGCTGAAAGGCGAAAAAGTAGATAATTCGTAATCAGAAACCAGAAATCAGAAAAAATGCGATACGAAAGAAAATATAAGGTTAGTGATTTGAATCATCATGTGATTTTGCAATCTATTCGGATGCACCCGGTTGGTTTACGGAAAATTTATCCTGACCGTCAAATTAATAATATCTATTTTGATAGTCTTGGTTTACAATGTTATCACGATAATGTACACGGAATTTCGGAGCGAAAAAAGTTTCGAGTTCGTTGGTATGGCGAAGATATTTTTGATATTCAAAATCCAAATTTGGAAATCAAATATCGAACAAGTGAAGTTGGTTCAAAGGATATTTTTCCAGTGGCCGATTTTGAATTATCGGATTTGAAAGGTATTACGAAAGAAGTGAATCAGACTTTGGACAAAAAATATGGTTTGACACCAGTTCTGCTAAATTCCTATAACCGTTCTTATTATGGAACGCCAGACAAAAGATTCCGAATTACAGTCGATAGAAACCTTCGTTATGCTTCCTTTTTGAGTTGCAATCGTTTTATTCGTTATACGACGAAAGAGGAAGCGGTCGTCATGGAAATTAAATACGAAATGGAAGATGATATTTATACCGATAGAATTACACAACATTTCCCACTTCGCCAAACAAAAAGTTCTAAGTATGTTACCGGTGTACAATTGACAAATTGGCTTTAAGGTTAAAAGCTAATTCATCCCCTCACTTCGAGTGAGGGGATGAATCTACTCAGCCAAAACAATCAAATCACCGAGTTCTCGGGACAGGCAATTAACTCCTATTCAAATCCATCCTAATTCCCACATTCAAAGAATGATATTTCCCTTGCACAGAATAATCATTTCCATTCCAAGAATAATTAAAAGGTGTTTCAAAAATATTACGAGG
>CAWVWD010000001.1:0-28932 GCA_963933585.1 uncultured Saprospiraceae bacterium | reverse complement strand
TGCTTATTTATTCTTAGGCACAGATTTTATTCAAGTAATGCAAACACACGAAAGTGCTTGGATTTCATTCAGCAGTGTGATGTACTTAGGACTTATTAGTACGGCTTTTGCCACAATTGTTTTTATAAAATTAGTACAAATGACAAGTGCGTTATTCGGTGCCGCAGTCGCTTATATTATTCCGATTACAGCGGTTGCTATCGGTTTCTTTGATGGCGAATTTATTTCGATTTGGCATTTCGGAGGAATGGGCTTGATTTTGTTTGGTGTTTATTTGACGAGAGGGAAATAAATAAGGAACAAGGCATGCTGCGTTTTGGAGTATTATCGCAATAATGTTTTTGAATATTGAATAAGGAGTTTTGAATGTAGAACTTTTATCGTCAAAACGAAAAGTATCGTTACTGCGATAAAAATTCTACATTCAAAATTCGATATTTCTATTAATTTTTTCAAGAATTAAAAATCCGTTCCCAAAGACAAATGAACCATTCTATCTTGTAAAACGCCGGTTTCGATCCCTCTCGCAAAATCCAATCTTAAAAAATAACCAAAAACAGTCGTTCGTAAACCAAGACCATAACCGGAGACAATCGGATTACGGAAATAATTTACTTTTACAGAAATCGGGGAATTCGGTTGTTGAATTATTACGGTATTCAACGGATTTTCATCATTAAACGGCGATAAGCCAATCCATGCTGTTCCAGTATCGAAGAAGCCAACGACTTGGAAATTCCGCATAAATGAGGACTTAATCGGACGACGAGTGAAGTAACTAAATATTGGTACTCGTAATTCAAAATTCGCAACGGCATAAGAATTTCCATTACGAATATTGTTGCCAAAACCACGCAAGTTTGTCGCCAAAGCTTGATAAGCGTAACCAACCGATGGATCTACAGGAATAGATTCTTCAAATCGAGGGAACAACCAGTTATCCGTTCCACCTAAATAATATAACATTTTCTCGTTTCCGAAAGACGTGGCAGCCGACAAACGAATGGCTAAAATCGAATATCTATCTAACTTTTGATAATGACGTGCATCCAACCCAATAATGCCTAATAAACCGTCCTTAAAGTCTGCTTGTAAACCTTCCTCATTATCAACACGTACTGAAAATTTATTTTGAACTTCTGAAAATACTTTATAACGAGTACCGTTTTTAATGTTCATGCTTACATCAATCGTATTATCAAAAACATATTCTACTTTCGCTCCAATACGTTGCTCTTGTAAGCTTTCTTGGTCAAGCGTCAAATAATTACTGGCTAAAAAGTTTCTTGAATCCGTTCTGAAAGTCCCTGTTGCTCGAATACTCGTAAAAATATCTAAAGGATATTTAAATTGAGCTTCCAAAAGATTCGTCGCCGTATGCGTCGTCGCATCATCATAAATATAAGTTCCCACCGGTTGACCGGGACCTCTTCTTCCTGTTAAAATCATCGGTTCATTTCTGCGAATTGACCGACGATAAAAGGAGTAACGCTTATCCAAACGCTTACTTAAATCAGAAATCATTAAAAAATATTCTGCGCCATTAAAACTTGTTGGAATTCGAAGGCCTCCTTGTATTTTGTAATCTTCGAATAAATCGTCAATCGTTCCCATTAATAAAATTCCGGGAGCAGGATAAGTATAAAAATCATTTTCGCCTGTAAATGGAACCCGACCATCAAAAAGCAAACTATTATCCAATGTCGTAGAAACGAAATTAGAACGGAACTTTAATTGATATGGAATAATTCGAGAACGTCTAAACTCATGAATTTTGGGTTCTCTCAAGGCTTTCGGAATAGCAATTTGTGCTGGTTTTGTAGTCGTTTTATCACCATCTGCATCGACTACCATCACGTTTGGTTTTGCGGTTTCAATATCTTCAAATTCGCTTTGAAAAAAGTAATTATCAATATCAATCTTTCCAGTATCCTTTGGAGGGTTTGTGATGACAGCTTGTTTCTTTGGTGAAATAGAATCAACTTTCACGGCTTCTCTAAAAGGATTTTCCGTTTTTGGATTCAGTATTTTCCTGAATTCTTCATTTGCTTTTTCCGCGGCTATTCTCTTTTTTAAGTTATCTTGATATACTTTTTCAATTCGTTTTTTGTAGGTCGTTGGCGTTTTTATTGCTTTATAATTGACATCCAAATCCTCCATGCTAAATATATATTCACCGTTTTGTTGTACCAACTGCAATACTTTTCCAATTCGAGGTGCCGTATGTTGTTCCACAATTGAGCGAATATAATTAGAGTTTTCGTAAGAAAATCCTTTTGGTTTGAAAATTGAACGAATGAAAGTCGAATCAATATTTTCAGCAGGAATATTTAAAGTCGAATCTGCATGTAAAATGATTTCTTTGTCTGAACCTTTTAATAGATAAACCCGCTCATTATAAGCAAAGACCGTATCAATATAAGCAATGTTACGATTTATAATTCCGCTTTCATCCGTTAAAAATCCAAAGTAACGTTCATCTATCGCAACTGGTTTATATTCATTTGCCAAAGGCGTATTTGTGATACGAACCAATTCTTTCAAGCCTTTTGTTTCCAAATCATAATACCAAATATCAAAATTCGTAATTGGTAAAACCGTATCTAATTTTTGTGTTCTCAATAAAGAATCTCTTCGATTTGAAGCAAAAACGATTCCTTGTCGCCCATCAATTTTCACAAACGCCGCATCCAAATCATCGTGATAATCTTTCGTAATTTGTCTCGCTCCTTTCGTTCTAATATCATAAACATAAATATCAGAATAACCAGATTCCAACGCTGACATGACCATTTTTCGATTGTCATAAAAGTCAATGCTAAAGATTCTTTCGTATCGAGGTGGAAAATCTGCTACTTTTGATTTTTTACTGTTAAGGTCATAAGTCATCAACTTTATCTCGTCTCGCTTTTCAAAAACGACTCCTAAAGTTTGATTATCTGTTGTCCAAGATAATAGCGGATAATTATAATCTGTCGCTTGAAAAATATTCCGATTTCCATCCTTTTTAATGACCGTTCTTTTTCCTGTTTCTACTTCTTGCAAAAATATTTTGTACTTCCCAGTTTCATTTTGCACATATGCCACATATTTTCCATTTGGTGAAACTTTCAATTGTGTTACAGGAAGGTTTCGTTTATTTTTATGCGGAATAATACTATTTTCTGTCAATTCTATTCGTTCCGATTTATCGGCTATATATCGCTGCTGATAAAAACGAAACCAGTTTTTCATAGCTTCGGTATAAGTCGTTCCTAAAACATACAAAAATCCACTTTCTACACTTCTATTAATTCGAGTTAAATATAATAAGTTAGAAACAGTGGATTTGCCATAGTTTTGTGCGGTGAAATACCAAAACGCATGACCAGCAAAATTATCATCAATCGCCACTAAATCATCAAAATTATTGACTTTGCCAGACATAATTAAATCTCTCAAACGATTATCTAAATCTGCATTCCAGCCATCTCGTCCAGGAATATCTTCTCCCACAAATGACACCAAACCATCGGTGAACCAAGCCGGAAGATTCAATAAAACAGCGTTTTGAACAATTTCTTGGAGGTTTACACCAAACATCATATTATTCAATAAAACCTGAGCCATTCCCTCTCGAATTTGCTTCCGCAAATTCAGATGATTTCCATCAAAATAAACGAATATTTTATTTCCAACGATTTTTGTCGCCCCGCTAGAGTTTAGAAAAGTTTCCTCATTTCCAACGTTACTCTGCTTCAAATCCGTTAAATCGGTATAAACTAAGATTTCGATTTTATCATTAATTCGATATTCCAAAATCGAACGAATTTCCTCATAATCTAATTCTGCCATTTGCACGACTGATTGTCCAATATTCTGTCCACCTTTGTACCAATACGTTACGAAGTTTTGAGACTCATATTGCCACCATTTGAAGTCGTGATATTGCACTCTATTTTTGCCAAATTCTACCGCTGAACCTTGTCCAATAACGAAGATTGGCAAGCAAAGTAAAGTGAATATATAGATTAGTTTTTTCATAGTCTTTTGGTATTTACAGGTTAGATATTAGAGGTTAGACATCAGATATTGGACGTTAGAAATCTAATGTTCAATGTCTAAATACTAAAATCTAAATACTAAAGTCTTTTTCCTATTTTTGCACTAAAGTTGATTTATTTTTTTGCTTTCGCAAAATATTTAACCAGATATTTATTTATAAAAACGACTTATCTTAGAAGAATAGTTGGGATTAACATAGTTTAACAATCAGTAAAAATTGATTTCTTTAAGTTTTCAGCGGCAACCTTTTGTATAACGTTTAAAATCATACGGTTGTTGAGTTTTTAATTTATCTTTTAAGTTGTTTTTCGTAAAGATTTGACCCGTTTTAAAAATCGGTCAGGTCTGGTTATCAAAAAATCTGTATCCAAATATGAATATTGTAAAATTTACTTTTTGTCCGTTCCAAGAAAATACTTATATATTGTATGACAATACGAAAGAATGTGTCATTATAGATCCGGGGTGTTATGATGATAGGGAACGAAATAGTTTGGTAAAGTTTATCGAAAGTCGGGAATTAATACCTGTTCGATTGATTAATACACATTGTCATATCGACCATATTTTTGGTAATAAATTCGTTTCCGAAAAATATAATTTACCATTAGAATCACACAAAGAGGAGCAGCAAATGATTGAATATTCTATGTTAGCCGCTCAAAAATACGGCCTGACTTTAGAACAATCTCCTGCAATTTCTGTATTTTGGAACGAAGGCGATGTGGTCACTTTTGGGGAGTCCGAATTGGAAGTTTTATACACGCCGGGACATTCGCCAGCAAGTATTTCTTTTTATGCTCGAAAAGATAACTTTGTCATCGGTGGCGATGTTTTATTTCGTCAAAGTATCGGTAGAACAGATTTGCCGGGTGGCGATTTTGATACGTTAATCAATTCTATTCGCACGAAATTTTTCACCTTACCAGATGAAACGAAAGTTTATTCTGGTCATGGCGAGGTGACGACCGTTGGATTTGAAAAATTAAATAATTCTTTTGTACAATAGATTTCACCACAGCGTTTTAGGAGTTCCACAGCGTTTTTTTATTGCTTCGCAATTTTTTTATACGATCAAATTTATTCAATCGGTAAAAATAATAAGTAAAAAAATTGAACGAAGTGAAAATCAAAAAAACGCTAAGAAACTCCCCGAATGCTGCGGTGAATAATAGAAAATAAATGAAAAGAACAGACGTAAATAGTTTAGGAGAATTTGGTTTAATTGACCATTTAACGAGGAATTATCAACCAAAACAACCATCGACATTGAAAGGAATTGGCGATGATGCAGCGGTGATTGATAATGGAAAATTCAAAACGGTAATTTCGACCGATATGCTTTTGGAAGGGATTCATTTTGATATGATGTACACTCCTTTGAAGCACTTGGGTTATAAAGCGGTGGTTGTAAATTTGTCAGACATTTATGCAATGAATGCGATTCCAAAACAAATTACAGTTTCCATTGCGATTTCAAATCGCTTTTCTGTAGAAGCGTTGGATGAATTATACGAAGGTATTTATTTGGCCTGTGAAAAATATAACGTAGACTTAATCGGTGGTGATACGACCTCCTCTTTGAAGGGTTTAGTGATTAGCGTTACGGCAATCGGACAAGGCGAAACGGATAAATTAGTGTATCGTAATAAAGCGAAAGCTGGTGATATTTTGTGCATTACCGGAGATTTGGGTGCTGCTTATTTGGGTTTGCAAATCTTAGAACGTGAAAAGCAAATTTACCTTGAAAATCCGGATGTAAAACCTGATTTGGAAAAGCAAGACTATTTAGTCGGACGATTATTGAAACCAGAAGCAAGAGGCGATATGATTGAGCATTTTGCTTTAGCAAACCTTATCCCAACTTCGATGATGGATATTTCGGACGGTTTGGCTTCGGAACTTTATCATATTTGTTCCCAATCAGATGTTGGTGCATTCGTAGAAGAAGCGAACGTTCCGATTCATCCAGATACGGAAGAACAAGCGATTAAATTCAAATTCGATCCAATCACTTGTGCATTGAGTGGCGGAGAGGATTATGAGTTGTTATTTACAATCGCAGAGTCGGATTTGGAAAAGGTTCAATATATGCCAAATGTGGCAATCATTGGTGAAATCGTGAAGAAAGAGGACGGAATTATGTTGCACACAACAGGTGGAAATATTCATAAATTAACGGCTCAAGGTTGGAATCATTTTTAGATTTTCGCTTTAATGTGATGGGAATACGGATTGAACGGATTGATGCAGATTTTTTTCTTAGGAGAAATTTCGCAGATTTCGCAGAATAAAAATGGCGTGAATGTTTAAACATTCACGCCATTTTTGTAATATTTTTTTCAGCAAAAATCAGTGTTTCAATCACGTTAGAAGGTTGTTATTTAGAAAAAAATTCTTTTCCTCTAACGTAAATAGCAAATTTTTCTGCCAAACTACGATTACAATCATCATAGATTTGGATATAATCTATTTTATCCTTCCTTTCAAGATGAATGCTAAAGTTCGTACCTCCTTGCAGCTGAAAATTGAAAGACATTTCAAAAGCTTCTTCATCCATCACAGCCAATTTCCCCCGATTTAGCGGTGCATCTGCCAAATTTTGAAAGGAATAGCGTTGGTATTAAATATGATACTTCATACCTTTTTATTTATTTAATTGTTTGAATATTCGATTGTTTTTCGTCACTGAATGATTAACAATCGAACAAACAATCAAATATTATCTATAGGTTTCTTCAAAGAAGATAAAATACTCATCAATCACTTTTTTACGAACAATCGTTTTATAATTATCTTGAGAAATCACTGTCGGAATAATTTTCAAATTATCCAACGAATTGCCCATTGCTTTTTCTATATTTCCGTTCATCACACTGTTATAATATTCCATTGCTTCATCTCTTGACTTGAAACGTTTTACAACTAAAACTGGTGTTTTCAAATCCAAATAAATGGAATTTACTCTCAGACGTTCCAAACTATGAAACTCTTTATTATAATCTGAGAACTTAGCGGTAATATCATTCCGGCTCAATACTCCTGGATCATATTTTGCAATGAAGAAATGCGTTCCATCTTCCGTTGAGAATAGCCCATCTGTTTTTTTAGTCGTTGGCTTTGCAGAAGCCGTTCCATCATTTCCTAAATGCTTTAAAATATTTGCAGCCGTTTTGGATTCATCTGTTTCGGGATACGTTTTCACCACTTCATTTAATGCAATCTTATAAGGACCTTTTCCATTCAAACTTCCTTCGCACATTGCTGCTAATAAAGCAAACTTAGCCCTCATCAAGTTTTCTTTCGGATTAAATAATTTATCTACCTTATCTACCTTATCCAATGCTACTTTCGCATTTCCTTTTTCGAATAGTTCATATGCATTATTATAATAATCTGCGATACGAACTTGTTTTAGCGTTTCTTTTTCCAAGAATTTTGGATCTGTAATTGCTTTAGCGAATTTGCTTTCCTTATCTGTGTTTAGGACAATATCTTTATACTTATTGGCATTCACGAAATCAGGTTTTTCGCGATACATTACATAGAGTAAATAAGCCGATTCCATTTTGTATTTATTTTCAGGATAACGAGTCATTAACTGTTCCAGGATATCAATTGCTTTCCGATTATTTTTTAATCTATCCCGATACAAAGGACCTAAAGAAGCCATGGCATCACTGATTTTACCATTTGCAGTTTTGAGTTGAGTATCCGTTTCTGGAACGCCCATTTTCTTAAAAATTCCATCTACTTCCGTAGAAGTTAATTCCGTGAAACTGCTGCTATATTCCTCGATTTCGCTACCACCGATTTCACTACCTTTTCGGTTAGAACGTCGCCAATCATCCGAAAGTCTTCGCTGTCCCCATTTACGTTCAAAATCTCGTTTTCCTTTACGAACGCCATCGGAATCGTAAGCCCACCAAGTTCCAATATTTGCAGCTCCGTTTCGTCCGCTACTAGCTCTTGCCGTTGTTAAATTAGTGGCCTTCGTTCTTCTCCCTGTTGTTTTTTTGCCTTTTGCGGCAGCTTCTTTTGCTTTCTGTTCCTCTTTTCTAATTTGCAAAGCTAAAGCCATTCTTCCATCTTCGGACATTTTTGAAATGTGAATCAAGCTATCTTGCATTTCAATAACCTCAATGTTTTCAGCGATTTCCTTTAGTGAAATACTACGAGATTCCGCCGATAAATAACGCTCATCCGATTTTCCCATTACCGTCAAAGTACTGTCGTAGTAATATTTAGAATTCGTGTAAATCTCATCTTCATAGAATAATTCTGCTAACAGATAATAAGCTTCTGATTTTTGAGCTTTATTTTTGACATTGTTATAAACAGAACGTTGCAAGTGAGAAATTGCTAAATCACGATTATCTCGCTTCAATTCTATTTCTGCCATCGCAAAATAAACCTGATCAAGGTATTCCTCATTTTTCTCATCCTTCAGCATTTTTTCCAAATCCCGAATTGCATCGTCCATTGAACCGTCTCCATTCTCATAAGAATTTTGAGCGATACTTAATCGAGTATTAAATTCCATTTCATACACCGGACGCAATTTTAAAACCTGCTCATAAGTTGCATATGCCTCTTGTCCTCGTCCTGCTCTTTGGTGTAATTGTCCTAAAATATATGTGTAACGAGTCTTTTGTTTTCTATCTTTCGACAATGCCACCGCTCTCGTCAAAGGGGTAACTGCTTTATCATATTCCTTCAATTTCAAATACGCATAGGCCTCCGTCGCTTCTATCTCTGCCTGAATATTCTGCGGCAATGTTTGCGTTCTACGTAATCTATTTAGAATGATAAATGCTTCATCATAACGTTCTGATGCGACCTGCGTTTTCGCCAACCAAAGCATTGCTTCCTTATGTGCAGGACGATGTTTTAAGAAGTACTTTTTCGCATCGTCATCCGTCGGTATTTCCGCAATGACCTCTTTCGGTTTATCTTCCTCTTTGGGTTCTACCAAGTTTCCATATCTATCTCTCGGACGCTTCACCTTCTTCAAGCCTTGATTTTTCTTCTTTTCCTTCTTAGTACGAGACTTCTTACCTTTTTTCTTCTTTTTGCCCTTTTTCTTCGCACGTTCTTTTTCCAGTTTTTCTGGATCTAACTCAGAGATAATATACTTAAATGTGCTTTCTGCATCTTGATAATCTCTTTTTAAGAATTCAGATTGACCAATTAATAAATAACTATCATCCGTCCAATGACTCATTCGATGTAATGAAACTGCGACACCAGACTTTTTAATCACAATGTCCAAATCTCCGGAAGAAGATTCTGGATTCTCTGCTGCGAGAAAACGATACATTGGTAAAATCTGATTATAATTTTCCTGATGTTGATCATCTAATGCTTTAATGACTTTCTGCATTTTTAAATCTGCATTGAAATAAGCATTATATTTATGAGTCAAATCATGATAAGCCTTTTTGGCTATCGTCTGTTCTTCTTTCTTCTTCTGACCATAAACTGGTAAAGCCACCAAAATGGTGAAAGAAAGTAATATAAAAAATCTAAAATTTTTGAAATTCAACATCGTATGATTCGTGTTTTGTCGATTTAGTTTTATCCTCACTTACAAGTTGGGATCAACCCTCTATTTATCAATTAAAATTAAAAAAATATAAAGGTTGAAAGTCATAATTTATAATTTATCGCCCATAGTTTAATAATGGCATTATAATAATATGAATTAATTTACGAACTTTGGGGGATTGTATTTTACAGAACGCATAAAAATTAAAAATATCGTTTCAAATAACGGTTTTAATGCAAATTTATCTCAAATTATATAAAATAAGCGATAAATAGTTTTATTCTGTAAATTCAAACGACGAAGTATTAACACAAACGAATGGCAAAGGAACAGAATAAAAGGTGGGAACAGAGAAAGGAACGGTTACAACATCGCTACCGATTAGTAGTAATGAATGACGAAACCTTTGAAGAGGTTGGTTCTTATCGTTTAACATTAATGAATGTCTATATTTCATTCAGTATTGTATTGGTACTCTTAGTGACCTTAGTCATTCTGCTTTTCATATTCACGCCTATCAAACAATATCTTCCCGGTTACGGACAAGTCAACTCGAATCAAGAGATTTATAAAATCGAACGCCGATTATATGAATTGGAAGCGGAAGTTCAAGCACGAGAAATATATTTAGAAAGTGTCCGAAATGCACTGACGAATAATGTGGAATACAAACCGGAGAATGTAAAAGATGAAAGTGAAGCGGTGAAAGACACGATATTGAATGTAGAGCCAAATGCAGCCGATTACCAGCTAAGAAGAGTGGTGGAAACCGGACAGTTCGCAGGAGGAGGAGATAATGAAGTAAAGTCCAACTTTACTGAAAATACGAAAAGCATTGAACAAATGTTTTTTGTACCACCAATTCAAGGCACAACAAGTGCCAGCTTTAGACCGGACAAAAAACATTACGGAATAGATATTATTGCTCCTCGAAACACACCGATTAAGGCAGTTGCGGATGGAATGGTGATTACTTCTGATTGGACTTATGACACTGGAAATGTCATTGCTGTTCAACACGAAAATAATATTATATCATTTTATAAACACAATTCTGTTTTATTAAAAAAAGTTGGTAGTTTTGTCAACGCAGGCGAAGCCGTTGCTATTATTGGAAATACAGGTGAATTAACCGATGGACCTCACCTACATTTCGAGCTTTGGTATAGGGGGAATCCTGTGAATCCGGCGGAATATATTAACTTTAATTAGGGTATAAGACCAAGATTCAGCCTGGTCGGAAAGGAATACATTCTTACCAAAATGGAGTTTGGTATTACTTAAATTTACATAATGATTGGGAAAATAACCATTATTTATTTTTTCAGTTTCGATGAATATAATCAATTAGATTAATCAAATCATTTAAGTTAACTATCAAATATGACTTACATTTCGATTAATGAGGTCATAATTAATAGTTAATAATTAATATTTACAGTACTATGTTTGGTGGAAAAGAAAAAAGTGGCACAGTTAAAAGTAATATTTCTTCAGCATCTGTAGGTGCGCTGAATACTTTAGTAGAAGGAACCGTTATAGAAGGACAAGTTACCGCAAAAAGTGATATTCGTATTGACGGAATGATTCGTGGAAATTTGAATTGTGAAGGAAAGGTAATTATTGGTATAACCGGTTTTATCGAAGGTCAAATCAACTGTACGAATGCTGTAATTCAAGGAAAATTTGAAGGTACATTGAATGTAAAAGAATTATTGAACGTTCGTGAATCTGCAAAAATAAATGGTGAAGTTACGACTGGCAAATTGATTGTAGAATCAGGTGCTGTATTTAATGTAACTTGTAAAATGGGTAAACAAACCGCAGAAAATGGAAACGCCACAGAAAGAAAATCAACACAAGTCAAACGACTTAAAAAAGAAGCAAGTTAGACAAGATAAAGGAATGCAAGCTTACGCCAGATATTCTGGCATTGCACTTCAATTAGGAGGAACAATTGCTATCGGAGCATTTATTGGGCGTAAGCTTGACCAATATTTTGGATTAGAAAAACCTTTATTAACCGCTCTTTTTGCATTACTTGCCACTGTCGGAGGAATCTATATGATGGTTCGAGGACTAATTGGCAGTAATAATGAATGATAAATCATTTTCATATTCATAATTCACGAATGAGTGTTCGACAATTTACCATACAATTGACCATCGTCTCCATTTTTGTTGCTGTCGTACTTTGGTTGCTTTCTATGTTTTCGATTTTCCATACACACCAACAATTATCTTGGATGAGTTTAATCTTATTCATTATGATTAGCGTCCTCATGTTTTTTTCGGGTCGTTGGGGCGTTGAACACAGGAATAAGAGCATGTTCATCTCTTTGATGTATATTTACATGGGTTTCAAAATGCTTCTGTCTATCATACTGATTATGCTTTATTATCTTTATGTCGAGCCGGAATCTAATTTATTCATTCTTCCATTTTTTGCCGTCTATTTTATTTTTACAATATTCGAATCCTACTTTTTAATGAAATTAAATGACGCTGGTAAATAGTTAGGAGTCAAATAATTCTCCTTTTGAATATTTAAGGAATCAATGCTTATTTTTAACAAAAAGCCTTGCAAACATAACGTTTG
The DNA here is from genome assembly GCA_963933585.1 of uncultured Saprospiraceae bacterium. GTDB lineage: Bacteria > Bacteroidota > Bacteroidia > Chitinophagales > Saprospiraceae > CAWVWD01. The sequence goes on along the minus strand of CAWVWD010000001.1, from coordinate 16,741 downwards.
CAAGGCTTTTTTAATATAAATATATAATATTGAATGGGCATTTTTCGGTATCATCGGCTGCCCGTCCCGAAACCTCGTGGATTTCCATCACATCAAGTGCATCAATTGTTAAAATTTAAAGAGCAGCACTAAACTGTTTCAAGAAACGAACATCATTTTCGAATAACAAACGAATATCACTAATTCTGTAAGCTAACATTGCTTGACGTTCAATTCCCATTCCGAAAGCAAACCCTGAATATTTGGTAGAATCGATTCCGCAGTTTTCTAAAACTTGAGGGTCAACCATTCCACAACCCAAAACTTCTAACCAACCGGTTCCTTTCGTAATTCTATAATCCGTTTCATCATTTAATCCCCAATAAACGTCCATTTCTGCACTCGGTTCTGTGAATGGAAAATAAGAGGGACGCAAACGAATTTTGCTCGCACCATACATTTCTTTCGCAAAGAAATTCAATGTTTGTTTCAAATCTGCAAAAGATACATTTTCATCAATATACAAACCTTCAACCTGATGAAATTGACAATGTGAACGTGCTGAAACCGTTTCATTGCGATAAACTCGTCCTGGTGCAATGATACGAATTGGCGGTTGATTATTCTTCATTGTTCGAGCTTGAACTGACGAAGTGTGTGTACGCAACAACATTTCTGCACTTTGCTGCAAATAGAATGTATCTTGCATATCTCTTGCAGGATGATCTTCTGGCGTATTCATCGCTGTAAAATTATGCCAATCATCTTCGATTTCTCTTTCTTCCGCAACGGTAAAACCAATGCGACCAAAAATATCGACAATCTTATTCATCACAATCGAAACCGGATGACGATTCCCTAAATGCAATGATTCTGCAGGAGCAGTCAAATCCAATTCATTTGCCTGACTCTTTTCAGCTTCTGCTTCGATATCCTCTTTCAACCGTTGGTAAGCAGTTTCTGCACCTTGCTTTACACTATTTACCAATTGTCCATAATCTCGTTTCATCTCATTCGGAATATTTCGCATTTCGCTCATTAACGATTTTACGATTCCTTTTGAGCCAATATATTTTATTCTAAACTGTTCTAAAGCCTCTTTAGCATCTGGTTTTGCTGCCTCAATTTCTGCTAAAACAGCTTTTGCCTTTTCAAATATCTCGTTTGCCATAATTTTATATTGGTTTTAAGGTTTTAAGATTTAAAGGTTTTGATTGCTTAAATAGCTTTCTAATTACACAATAAATATCGTTATTGGTCATTTCCCTTTATACCTGAATACCTTTATGCCCCTATACCTAATTTTTTGAACTACAAAAGTAAGTTATTCGTTTCGTTTGTCGTAATTTAGGAATAAAGTTGTTTAAAAATTAAGTCACCACAAATTTCGGTTTGGTATTAAATGAAATTTTCAAAACGGGAATGTATCAATTACAGCATCATATTTATATAGAAAATTACTACATTTGTTTTTTTTAATGACCGATTAATAATTAATAATACATCGTTAGACGTGTTCAGAATATTTTTCATAAAGTGAATAAATCAAAAAAAACCGTTATACCGACGGAGGTCGGTATCTCTCGATTATAAGTCTTAATTCAAAAAAAAGTCACCAATTTTTATTTTGGAAGTAGTTGAAATTTTGTTTCGTTACTTTTAGGAAATACCGATTTCCGTGGATATGACTGTTTCTCTTGAATTCTTGATATCGTAAAAATCTAAAACGGTGATTCATTCAGAAAAAAAATATTCTGAACATCCTAATTAACAGTTAACACTTCAATATGAAATACTTTTTTTTATTGTTTCCGATGCTACTTTTTAGCACTTGTACCAAAAAGCAAATCAGTACGGTTGAGGCTTCAAAAAATGCAACGCCACAGATCAAAAATGTCATTTTACTAATTGGCGATGGAATGGGCGTAACGCAAATTTCTGCAGGAATGTATATGAACGGCAATACGTTAAATCTGGAACGTTGTAAAGTTGTCGGTTTACACAAGCCGAGTGCTTCTAATAATCTAGTAACAGATTCTGCAGCTGGTGCGACCGCTTTTGCTTGTGGCAAAAAAACATATAATGGAGCAATCGGTGTTGATCCGGATAAAAAACCTGTAAAATCAATTTTGGAGCACGCAGAAGAACAGGGTTTAGCAACGGGTTTAGTCGCAACTTCTACGATTACACACGCTACTCCTGCAAGTTTCATTGCTCACGTTGAGCAGCGAAAAATGATGGAAGAAATCGCAATGTATTTTATGAAAACCGAAGTTGATTTATTCATTGGAGGTGGAAAAAAATATTTTGATAATCGTTCTGACAAGAAAAACTTATCTAAGCAATTACGAGAAAACGGCTACTATGTAAGTGATTTTGTAACGGAAACTTTAGAAGATGTAGAGATTCCAATGGATAAGAATTTCGCTTATTTTACGGCCAATGATAATCCTTTACCTGCTTATCAAGGTAGAGATTATATCGGCGTCGCAGCTCGAAAAGCAATTAGTTATTTAGACCAAAAATCAGCGGACAAAGGTTTCTTTTTAATGATAGAAGGAAGTCAAATCGACTGGGGTGGACATGCTAATAATTCTGATTATATCGTTTCAGAAGTTATTGATTTTGACAATGCGGTAAAAGCGGCCTTGGACTTTGCAGAAAAAGATGGTCAGACTTTAGTGGTCATTACAGCGGATCACGAAACTGGTGGCTACGCTATCAATAAAGGTTCAACGTTGGATTCATTAGTTACGCAGTTTACAACGGATTATCACACCGCAGATTTAATTCCTGTTTTTGCTTTTGGTCCAGGAGCGGCAGAATTCGGTGGTATTTATGAAAATACCGCTATTTTTGATAAAATGATGAAAGCGTTATTTGAGTAGAAAGTTTTCGAGTTGGCAGTATTTACACTTCACACTCTAAAATCTAATAACTAAATCAAAAAAAATGATACAAAGAATACAATCAATTTTTCTATTAGTTGCTTCGGCTTGTAGTTTTGCCTTATTCAGATTACCGTTTGCATCCGTAAAAGAAACGGTTCAAGGTTCTGCTCTTTTTAGCAATGATACCGTTTACAATTTAAGCGATAGTACGGCCTTATTAATCATTTATGCACTTGCAGGTTTATTAGCTTTTGGTGCAATTTTTTTATTCAAAAGTCGTACACAGCAAAAAACAGTCGCCCGTATTGCTGCTGTTTTTAACCTTATTGGTATCGTTTTGGCACTTGTCTTATTTATTCAAGATGGTGTGATGCAAACAAGTACAACTCCAAATGACGGAATTGGACTTTATACACCGATTATTGGTTTTGTGCTAATTTTGTTGGCAGTTAGAGCGATTGGAAAAGATGAGAAATTAGTGAGAGGAATGGATAGGTTGAGGTAATCAAAATTCATATTCAATCATATAAAAAACGCTTCATATTTTAAAAATATGAAGCGTTTTTTTATTGTAAATGAATTCAAAATCGTTTATGCCTTATTCACCATCCATAAAGCGGCTTTCCCAAAATATCCGAGAATCTGCATGCTCACTTCTTCCGTCATTTCAATCTCCTCAATAGATTCTGACATTGCTTTTAGCCATCTATCACTTCCGTCCATATCAATGGCATAAGGAAAATGACGCCGACGTAATCTCGGATGCCCTCGCTTTTCGGAATACGTTGTTGGCCCACCAAAAGTCTGAACTAAGAACATATATAAACGATCTTCTGCCGGTGCTAAATCTTTTGGGTACATTGGTCGAATAACGTCATCTTCCGCTATCTTTTCATAAAAAACCGAAACTATTTTTCTGATTTTTTCTTCGCCTAACGCTTCGTAAATCGTCATTTTAATTAATTTAGGGAGTTTTTCTAGTATTAGTATGATAAGTAGTTTTCACATTTGAACTATGAATACCATTGAAATTACGAATACTATTGAAACTAAGGGGCAAACGCACTTAATTATTTCGTTTGATAATTTACCCAATAAATCATTATAATGACAAAATAATATTTGCTAACGGTGTTTTTTGCTCCTCTTCCCTGATGAAAAGAAGCAAAAACCTGCCCGACAAGCAGCAGGCGGGTCAAAGCTTGACTGATTTTTTACAATTGAAAGTATTGAAAAACCTAAACAGGTTGAAACTTATCTTCGCTCAAACATTAATTTGCTCTTAAGGCTTTCCCAATACTTTCGGCCTGAAATCAAAAATGTCAATCCAAAATATCAATCCGAAATCACAACTATATTTTGATGTGTTTGCCCTTATTCAAATTAACGTTCAATATAAATTTTGTTATTATCCTCCATTGCTCGGCGCTCCTTATTGCTTTTGAAGAACTTTGTATCGATTACTAATAGACCGAAAGACTCCGTGTTATCTTTGGTTTGTTTGGCGTGATGTGTACCGTGAGCTTTAACGATAGCTTTCGAGTATTTTGATTCTAACTGGTTGAACCATTTGAAACGGCGATGAATATAAACATCGTGAACTAAAAAATAAATTAATCCATAGATAGAGATGCCCACACCAATAAAAAATAGAAATCGATAATCGGTTACCGTTCCTGTGATATAACACGACATACTCGGTAAAGCAAAAACAATGAAAAATAAGTCATTTCTCTCAAAGAAGCCTTTATTTTCGTGAGGTTTGTGATGTGATTCATGCCATGACCATAAAACGCCATGCATTATATATTTATGTGCGAACCATGCGACAAACTCCATTCCGGCAACTGCTGCTAAAGTAACTAAAACGTAATACATATAATTAAGAATTAACTTGTCCCAGTTTACCCCATTTCTGCTCGGGGAAACTTCGGGATAAATTATGAATGAGGAACCCTTTCTTCTCAACTTTCTGAGAAACCTCGAAATCCATTCATAATTTGTTTTTAAAAATAGTTTTTTCAAAAAACAGAATTTGATTTAATTAGTTCAAAAAAAAACCAACTTTATCCACTAAAACTGTTTTGTTAGGGTTTTCTAAAATACTAAATTACAGTTTTCTTCATTAAATCATCTTGACAAAAGTTAGTTATCCTTAAAATTCACTCTCAATTGAACTTTACCTATTCCTTTTTTGTAATTTTGTGGTACAATCAATAACATAAATTATTGGTAAAACATAAAATCTGCGGAATACGCAAGAGAAATTTAAAAAAATGAGCAAACACGGAAATGTTTTAGTGGCAATGAGTGGCGGAATTGATTCGACAGTTACCGCTTTGATGCTTCATGAAGAAGGTTATAACGTCATCGGAATTACGATGAAAACTTGGGATTATGCCAATTCTGGCGGCTCAAAAAAGGAAACTGGTTGTTGTAGTTTGGATTCTATCAATGATGCGAGAGCCGTTGCGGTAGATCGAGGGTTTCATCATTTCATCGTGGATATTCGGGCGGAGTTTGGTGATTATGTGATTGATAATTTCGTGGATGAATATATGGCCGGAAGAACACCAAATCCTTGTGTATTGTGTAATACACATATTAAATGGGATGCGTTGATGCGTCGTGCGAATGCAATGGATTGTGAATTTATTGCAACTGGTCATTATGCAAAAGTTGCAAAAAATAATGGCAGAAGTTTTATTACTAAAGCTAAAGACGACAGGAAAGACCAAAGTTATGTGCTTTGGGGATTGAATCAAGAATGTATGGAACGAACGAAATTTCCACTCGGACCTTACACCAAACCAGAAGTCCGCCAAATGGCAGCAGATTTTGGTTATACTGATTTATCCAAAAAAGGAGAAAGCTATGAAATTTGTTTTGTGCCAGATAATGATTATCGAGGTTTCTTGAAACGTCGTGTGGAAGGTTTGGAAGAACGTGTGGCTGGTGGAAATTTTATTGATACAAAAGGAAATATTCTTGGAACACACGAAGGTTATCCATTTTATACGATTGGACAACGTAAAGGTCTAGGAATTGCACTTGGGCATCCGATGTATGTTACTAAGATTGAACCGGAAACGAATACGGTTGTTTTGGGTGAAGTGGATGATTTGTTGAGAAATGGAATGACCGTTGGAAAATTGAATTGGCAAAAATATGACTCTGCTCCGATTGGTACAGAACTTACGGCTCAAATTCGATATAATGATCCTGGTGTTTTAAGTAAAATTTCTCCTTTCGATGATGAAAGAATTAGCGTAGAATTTATGGCAAATGTTCGTGGTATTGCACCGGGACAATCAGCTGTTTTCTATGAAGGTGATGATATTGTTGGTGGCGGAATTATTCAAGGAAGTTTAGGGTTTTAGGTGCAAAAGGAATCCTGAGAACAAATTGGGATAAGTTACAGACTTAATATATTTTACGGATTACACAGCTTTTTTATACAAAAACACCATCGAACTTTCGATGGTGTTTTTATTTGTAACAAACGTTAATTTTCTAAACATTTTATTAAATTTGAAATTCATTGTTAATAATAAATCTAAAAAATGAATTCACCCAAATATTGTAGTACTTGCGGAAGTGAATTAAAATCGTCAATTCGTGATGGCGTCGGACGTTTAGTTTGTTCTGAAGAATCTTGCGATTATGTTTTTTGGAATAATCCAACGCCAGTTGTTGGCGCTATCGTGCAGCAAGGCGATCATATCATTCTGGTGCAAAGTATAGGTTGGCCAAAACATTGGTATGCTCTGGTAACAGGTTTTTTGGAAGCCAATGAATCTGCCGAAAATGGTATCAAAAGAGAGGTCGAAGAAGAAATCGGAATAGTACCGAAATCTGTAAACTTTGTCGGTTTGTATCCATTTTTCAGAATGAATCAATTATTAATCATTTATCATGTTGAAGTCGATGAAAATGCGAAAGTTATACTTCAAACCAGTGAATTATCGGATTATCGAAAAGTACCAATCGAAGAGGTAGAACCTTGGGATACAGGAACTGGTCATGGTTTGAGAGATTGGTTGCGAACAAAAGGATATGAAAGAAAGTTAACTCCATTGCGTGAAATAAAAGGGGAATAATGAGTACGTTTGATTCATATATTAATGCATCAATACGACCTATCGGCGTTTTTGATTCTGGTTTAGGTGGTTTATCAGTCTGGTTGGAATTGGTGAAACTGATGCCAAATGAATCGATTATCTATTTTGCCGATAGTGGAAATTGTCCTTACGGAAATCGTCCAAAATCTGAAATTATTGATTTATCAATTCGCAATACCGAATTTTTATTATCACAAGGTGCGAAAGTAATTGTCATCGCTTGTAATACGGCGACTGGAGTAGCGATTAACGTTTTGAGAGAAAAATTTGATATTCCATTTATCGGAATGGAACCAGCTGTAAAACCTGCTGCGGAACAAACAAAAACTGGTAATATTGGCGTTTTGGCAACGAAAGGAACTTTGGAAAGCGAAACCTTTCTTCAGACCAAAAATGCTTATACGAAAGATGTCACTGTTTATATGCAAATTGGTAGAGGACTGGTTGAAATTGTTGAAAATCAAGAATTCTATGCAGAATCTACGTTAGATTTATTAAAAAAGTACGTTCAGCCAATGTTAGATAATGACGTAGATAAAATCGTTTTGGGCTGTACACATTATCCGTTTTTGCGACCAGTTTTTGAAAAGTTTTTACCATCAAATGTAGATTTAATAAATCCTTCTCCTGCCGTTGCTCGACAAACACTACGAAAATTAGAAGAATTTCAAATTCAAAATTTAGAAGAAAACCATCAACCGGATTATAAATTTCATACCAGCGGAAACGCACAGATTCTAAATAACTTTTTGAAATATATTAAAATCAAATAAGAAAACTTTTATTTATAAGAGCAAAAGTGTGATTTTGAGTTATTCAGGTATCAAAACCTTGGAACGATGAATAAAACCGGTTTAAAGTCAACCTTTTATTCGCGGTTAAACTTCAAAGAAGAAACCGCAATTTTAAATTTGACAATATTCATTAATGCCTATTATAATGACGTTATTGATGAAAATAGAAATTGGTAAATTAAAAAATGATGAATATAAATTGGTTTCGATGTTAAAACTATGGTTTCATTCTAAAGAATTAAAGGAGTGATTCGAAAATGCTTATTATGAAGTAATGGAGGGAAATTAGAATTTAGCCGAGTATAATGGAGCTATGTAGTACATTATTTTACTCTAAAAGGGACTATTTCTCATATAAATCAATTATTTACCTCGAAATAGATAAAAAAACTAGGAAACTATTTTTTTTACAGAAAACGTTAGTATATTTGCACCGCTTTCGAAGGAAAGTAAATTAAATTAGCAATTTATCCATAGAAACAATTGGTGAGATGGGTGAGTGGTTTAAACCACCAGTTTGCTAAACTGACGTACTTTTAACGAGGTACCGCGGGTTCGAATCCCGCTCTCACCGCATTGTAAAATAAGAAATTTCGGGGCGTAGCGCAGCCCGGTTAGCGCACCTGGTTTGGGACCAGGGGGTCGCAGGTTCGAATCCTGCCGCCCCGACTAAAAAAAAGGCATTTTCTTCGGAAAATGCTTTTTTTTAATTTAAAGTAAAAGTTTATCGGAGCTTAGCTCAGTTGGTTTAGAGCGCTGCCTTGACAGGGCAGAGGTCACTGGTTCGAATCCAGTAGTCCCGACGAATAGAAAGCATCTTCAGCAATGAAGATGCTTTTTTTAGTTTTAGCTATATTTTCAGCGTTATTCATAATACCTTCTTTGATTTCTTTAATGACAAGGATAAATGCACTAAACTATCTTTTTGAAAACCAAAGCCGGTTCGTTATTTTGTTAAATTATTACTTTGGTGGAATAATATTCATCAATAAAATCTCCTGCCTTTTTTAACCAAAATAAGTAAGAATAAGATTTAATTGATTTTTCCAGTAGATTTAATCTAAAATGCCAATCGAAAATACGAATCCAAGATTGTAATTATGTTCTGAGGTATTTGCCCCTATTTAATGATAGGTTATAAAAATACGAAATAACTTAGCATCCATTTTTTTAGTTTAGTTCATCGGTATTCATTATCCCTATCTTATTCCTTATTTTAATAAATATATTTTTACAGGAAGGGTTTCAAAAAGCTATTTGTACTTATTCTGCTTTTTAGAATTTCTCATCCTATTAATATTCGGATGAATATTGATAGGATTAAAATCAGTATGATATAATAAGTTTTCAAAACTGTAAAAGGTTAGGCACGATAAAAAATAAGTGACACAAAGAATTTAATACTATTTAAATTCCGAAATGATTTTGCCGTTCCTTTGGGAATCATTCACACAGTGATTATCTCTTTTCGTACTTTCAAAGGTATAATTCATACATTTTAACTATTTCTTTCCAGAAAAGATGAGAACTTTACATTAGTGAGGAGAAATAAATTACGTTGCTTGAAAATATTTTTTCTTTTTTTTAATAATCTGCCCGTTCGCACAGAAGGCCAGTTACATCAAAAATAAGTCTATAATTACGATTATGCACTGCTTTTTGGTTCGTCCGACTGTTGCTCGTCGAGCAGATTCTTGAAAGAATAAGTACATATTGGTGGCGCAACTTTATTTATTTTTCTTTACTTCTTTACAAGAATTGATAAATTTGCATTTCTATTCTATATATTGCCAAATATTATCGCTTCTTTTTATGAGAAAAACCTCAAAATTCTATCTTTGTGTATTATTGTTGTTTTATTAAAATAGGGGATAATGGGATTGATAGATACACATGCACATTTGTATTCAGAACAATTTGAAGCAGATAGGAATACAGTTATGCAACGTGCTTTTGATGAAGGTGTTGAAAAGATTTTTTTACCGAATATAGATAGTGAATCTATCGAAGGAATGTTTGAGTTGGAAGCAGCTTTTCCTGATAAGTGTCATGCTTTAATGGGTTTACATCCTTGTTCTGTAAAAGAAAATTATAAAGAGGAGTTAAAAATCGTCGAAAAATGGCTTGGTGAACGTTCTTTCAAGGCAGTAGGGGAGATTGGAATTGATTTGTATTGGGATAAATCGACTTTTGATATTCAAAAAATCGCTTTTCGGGAACAGATTAATTGGGCAAAAGAGTTGAATGTTCCAATCATTATCCATGCACGAGATTCAATAGACGAAATCATCCAGATTGTTAAGGAAGAAAAGGACGAAAGATTGACAGGAATTTTCCACTGTTTTTCAGGAACAATAGAGCAAGCTCGTCAGATTATGGACTTGGAATTCTACATGGGTTTAGGTGGTGTTTTGACGTTCAAAAAATCAGGTTTAGATCATGTTGTAAAAGATATTCCAATGGAATATTTGGTTTTAGAGACAGATGCACCTTATTTATCTCCGACACCGAAAAGGGGAAAGCGAAATGAGAGTAGCTATATAAAGTATGTAGCGTCGAAATTAGCAGCAGTTAAGGATTTGAGTGAAGAAATTGTAGCGAAAGTGACTACAAAAAATGCTTTAACTGTCTTTAAAGTGTAAGATTGCATGTTTTTAAGAACATGGAATGAAAAAATTTTGAATTACAACTTTTATTTACAATTTTTGTGGATCCTGTGGTTAATTAGATTAATATTATTCTGAGTAATCGCAAATTTCACCACTAATAGAGAGGTAAATGATTTGGAGAGGTGGCCGAGTGGCCGAAGGCGCACGCTTGGAAAGCGTGTAAACCCCACAAGGGTTTCGTGGGTTCGAATCCCACTCTCTCCGCAGTAATGAATACGGAGCAAATGCTAAGTATAATTACTATTAAATATAACCAGATTTTTAAAATCTTTTTTGTAAATTTTTAAAACATAATACAACTCGAAAAATCCTATCGTTATGAGAAAACTATTTGTGCTCGTTTTCGTGCTGTGTTTGGCTGTTTTTGCAAGCAATGATGCTTTTGCACAACAACAACAAATACAAGAACAAGGAGAAGTAACAGAACAACAACAAGCAGTAGAACAACAACAAGTAGTAGAACAACCTGTTGTTGAGGAAACTGTTGTTGAAGCGCCTGTTGAAGAAGCTGGTGGTTCTGATTTTGGACATCAATTATTAAAGCGTTATTTCATTGAAGGTAGCTGGCAGTTCATGTCTCTAGTATTAGTTTGTTTAATCTTAGGATTAGCATTTGCTATTGAGCGTGTGATTACATTAAATATTGCTTCTACTAACACTGATAAATTATTATCAAAAATTGAGGATGCATTAGACAATGGTGGTGTTGAAGCTGCTATGGAAGTATGTAAAGGAACTCAAGGACCTACTGCAAGTATTTTACATGAAGGCTTGAAGCGTTCAGGTGAAGGTGCTGAAAGTGTTGAGAAAGCAATCGTTTCTTACGGTGCTGTTCAGATGGGACTTTTAGAGCGTGGTTTAGTATGGATTTCATTATTCATCTCTATTGCTCCGATGTTAGGTTTCATGGGTACGGTAATCGGTATGATTTCGGCTTTTGATAAGATTGCAGAAGTTGGTGATATCTCTCCACAAATTGTTGCAGGTGGTATCAAGGTAGCCTTGTTAACAACTGTATTTGGTTTGGTTGTTGCGATTATCCTTCAAATTTTTTATAATTATATCGTTTCAAAAATTGACAGTATTGTTAACAGAATGGAAGATGCTTCTATTTCTATTGTTGACATTTTAGTAGATAAAGATATTGTTAAAACTAAATAAGAACTATAATGTATAGCTTTTTAACCAAAAACGGACAAACAATAGCGTTCGTGTCGGGGGTAGTTTTATCATTACTATTTATTATTCTCGTCATGACTAATCCGGGAACTGCGGATTTGGGTGCGGATTCATTTACAAATATGGATGCTGCGGAAACTCAAAAAAAGTTAGTATCACTAACACAGTTTGACTTAGGATTGTATATCACCTATTTTCTTTTGGCAGTCGCTGCCATTGCTACAATAGGATTTGGATTATATCACTTTATTTCATTATTGATTGATAGTCCAAAACAAGCAATGACCTCAGTGATTATCATTGTAGGATTAATAGTATTTTTTATCGTCGGTAAAATGATGTCTTCTAATATTGATAGTAGAGGCGTTATGGATGCAGCAAATGAATTTGGCGTAACTGACGGACAAAGAGGATTAATTAGTGGAGCAATTAATACAACTGTAATTGTACTTGTATTAGCTGTTGCGGCATTAATAATATCAGAGATTCGTAACTTATTCAAATAATTAGAACATGGCAAAGAAATCAAGACGTGAAGCCCCTGCTGTTAATGCAAGTTCAATGGCAGATATCGCTTTCTTGTTGCTGATTTTCTTTTTGGTGACAACAACAATTGACATCGATAAGGGAATCAGAGTAAAACTTCCACCATGGTCTGATGAAATACCGGATCCGCTTAAATTAAAAACTCGTAACGTTTTCTCTGTGTTAGTGAATGCTAATAATGAGTTATTAGTGCGTGGCGAGTCTATGGATAAAGCAGATTTAAGAGAAAAAACAAAGGAATTTATTATGAATCCTACAAATCGTGCGGATTTATCTGAAAGTCCCGAAAATGCGATTATCTCTCTTAAAAATGACCGTGGTACGGAGTACGAAACATACTTAACGGTATATAATGAATTAAAAGCTGCATATAATGAAATTTGGGAAGCCGAATCACAATTGCAAAATGGTCGCTCTTATAAAGACCTGAGCTTTGATATGCAGAAGACAATTCGTGCTGGTATACCGCTTGTAATCTCTGAAGCAGAACCAACAGATTTTGGAGAAGAATAAATTTATTGAAGAACTATCAAAAAAGTGAATTATGTCTAAGTTTTCAAAAAAACGAGGTGCTTCAACACCTGAAATATCAACGGCGTCGCTTCCTGATATTATCTTCATGCTCTTATTCTTCTTTATGGTGGTTACAGTTATGAAGGATTCATCTTTAAAGGTGAAAGTAACTGTTCCAAATGCAACAGAATTAGAAAAATTAGAGCGTAAATCTCTTGTGCATTATATTTATGTTGGGGCTCCTTTACCTCAATTTCAAGCTCAGTATGGTACTGCACCTCGTATGCAGTTGAATGATCAGTTTGCTATCGTAGATGATATTCCTTTATTCCTTGAGCAAGAAAAGCTTAAGGTGAATGAAAGGGAACGTGATTATATCACAACATCTTTGAGAGTAGATAGAGAAGCTACGATGGGTATTGTTTCGGATGTAAAAACGAAACTCCGCCAATCAAACCAGTTGAGATTGAATTATTCTGCACGTTTTAGAACAGATGATTTATAAAATTGAATTAATATCAGTTTATCGAAAAGGCTACTCAATGAGTAGCCTTTTTGTGTTTAAGGAATACTTTTAACCTTAAATTCAATCTTAACCTTAAATTCTAAATAAAATATACACCAAAATAATCTTCACTTGCATCTCAGTTAGTATAGATTTTTCCGGAGAACTCTTATTTTTATTAATCAAAGTCGTTTTTTAATTTAAAAGATAAACTATTAATTAACCTATTGCAAAAGCTTGGGATTGATATCCTGATGTAATAATCGCCATGGTTTTGGTTTATTTATTGTTAAGAAACTACTTGAAAATCCTTTTAAGATGTTGAAGAAAAATGAACGTAGAGAACGTCCTGCTATCAGTGCAGGTTCGATGGCGGATATTGCTTTTTTGTTGCTAATCTTTTTCTTGGTCGCCACGACAATTGATACGGACAAGGGAATTAAGATGAAGCTGCCACCGATAGGTGAGGAGGATGTCATTAGTTTCCATATTAAAGAGCGGAATGTATTTAAAATATTCCTTAATGCGAAGGACGAATTATTAGTCGAAGGCAAAAATGAAGAAATTGGAAATTTGAAAGAGCGAACAAAAGCGTTTATTTTGAATCCTTCGGATGATGCAAATTTATCAGAAAGTCCTATAAGTGCAATTGTTACTTTGCAAAATGATAGAGCGACGACTTATCAAGTTTATTTGAGTGTTTATAATGAATTAAGGGCGGCGTACAATGAAATTTGGAATGAAGTAGCAACTGATTATTATGGAAAAAGTTTTAAAGATTTGGACTTTGAATTACAAAAAAAAGTTAGAAATGATTTTCCATTAATTATTTCTGAATCAGATCCGACCGATTTTGCGGAAAAATAATTGATGATTGAAAATGGATACTTGAAAATGACCGTTTTAATGCACTATTATGTTGGTTAGAACGGTCATAATTAATTAATCTTTAAGTACATAAGAGATTTGCTTTCGGCAATTCTCACATAAAATTTCATCCGCATGATCAATGGTTGCCACTTTTCCCTTGGCAGACTGCATCAAACACTTTGAATTATAAGTACAGTGTTTTAATCCAAAATTGTGTCCTAACTCATGGATAGTTACTTTTCGGAATCTTTCTATAATTTGCTTTCTATTTCTTGCTCCTCGCTGAACTCGATAAAGTGAACCGATACAACTTGAGCCTGGACGAAATCCTAAGCCCATAATTCCAAAATCTTTGTAATCTCCTTTTGTCGTGGAAATATCGGAAGTTGTTAGTCCTAATATCTTATCATAACCATTTATCTTTATTCGTTTTAAATATCGAATTAAAGAATCTGCTCGATAACGATTTCGTGGTGTATAATAAGCGTGTTTTGGTAAGTCGATTGGTGATAAGACGGTGGATTCGATGTCATACATACTATCTATTGCCATTTGAACTTCTTTTGTAATATCTTGTGGAAAGGATTCAAAAGGCTGAATGGCAACTTTTATTTTATGAAATTTAGAAGGGATAATCGTTGTATCTTCACAACTAAGAAAGAATAGGCAAATTGCGATAATTACTATTAGTTGTTTCATAAGCGGGGTCTTAGATTATTTGATACTGGTTTTGAAGTATGAAAATTAGAATGCATACACTGAATATAAGGAACAAAATATGGAAAATTTAATACTTTCGGAAATATGGGTTTATCCAATCAAATCATTAGGAGGAATTTCATTGAAGTCTTCATTGGTAACTAAGAGAGGATTGAAATACGATAGAAGATGGATGTTAGTGGATGAGAATGGACGATTTTTGACGCAACGGAGTTTTCCTGAAATGGCTTTATTACAAGTTGAAATCTTGGAAAATGGTTTAAAGGTTTATCATAAATTGAATAAAAGGGAGGTTTTAGAAATTTCTTTCGAGGCAAAGCCCTTGGAGTATTTGAAGGTTCAAGTTTGGGATGATGAATGTGATGCTCATACGGTTAGTGAAGTAGCGAATAACTGGTTTTCTGAGGTTTTAAATCAGAAATGTCGATTGGTATATATGCCTGAGGACAGTTTGCGTCAGTTGGATAGACGGTATGCGAATGATGGAGATATTACAGGGTTTGCAGACGGTTATCCGATTTTGGTCATCGGTGAATCTGCATTGGATTATTTGAATGATAAATTAGAAGAAAGTGTGCCAATGAATCGTTTTCGGCCGAATTTAGTATTCAACGGTGGTAAACCGAATGAGGAAGATAATTGGAAAGAATTTCAGATTGGAGAAGTAGGTTTTTATGGTGTAAAACCGTGTGCAAGATGCTTAGTGACAACGATTAATCAAGATAATGCGACGATAGGAAAAGAACCTCTGAAAACGTTGGCTTCTTATAGAAAAGTAGGAAAAAAGGTATTATTTGGGCAGAATATTATTCCGAAAATGGTCGGCAAAAACATTAACATTAATGATATTATCAATGTATTAAAATACTGATAATGTAATAGTTATGTGTGAAAATTTAGTTTTTTTCAAAAAAAGACTGCATCTTTGTCAAAGTATTGTCTGATATAAAAAATTAGAAAATAAAAACAACAACGTAGTATGGATAATAGAACAAAATTTGGAATTTTAATCGCAATAATTATTGCCTTATTAGCCTTATGGATCTGGAGCGAACAGCGAGTTAGTACCGCAAGCGAACATGCATCTGTTTATAAAGAAGCATTAGACGGTGAAAAATTAGCAACGCGTTCGATTAATCAATCATTAAGAGAGAAAGAAGAAGAAATTTATAGGTTAAGAGAACAGAATCAATCATTGAGAGATAGCATCGAAACATTGAAGTTTGAAGTTATTAGGTTAAATAGACGATTAAGTGCACAAGGAAAACAAATTTTGGCGAATCGTAAGCAGATGAAAGAAATGCAGATTCGGGAAGATAGCTTGGTCAAAGAAATCGGTCGATTATTAGGATTAGAAACTGTCAATAGCGGTGAGATTGATAGAATGGAAAATGAGCGTATGGCGATTGGTAAAAAAATGGCAGAAGTATATGAAGAAAATGAAATATTAAAGGATAGTATCGTGACGGAAACGATTGAAAAAGAGGAAGTTAGCGAGGAATTATTATTAAAAAAGCGCATCTTCGAAATTACCAATAATACGATAGTGAAGTATGTCGGGATTTCTCCCAAAAAGGACAATGGAAAACGTGCAAGAAGTCCGAAAAGTTGGACTTATACGGATATTGACTTGGAATTATATCACAGTGAAGAAGGCATGATGGACGATGAAGTTTTCATGGTTGTGATTTGGGATATGGATAAGGAAGTTCCAGTTTCTCCTCGAGAAGCGAATGCTGGACGGGATGCTCAAGGTGTTGTTTTTAGTTTTACGGGAAACCCTGCGAAGACCTTGCGTTATCCTCATTATCAAAATAAAGAAAGTGAAAATTACGCTGTTCAGGTTTATTATATCAAGGACGGTAAGCAATATGCATTGAATAAAGGTGGTGGGAAAAGTATTATTTTTTAAGCCTTGAGTATTAAGTATTAAATATTAAATATTAAAGATAAA